>DAHVFL010000111.1 GCA_027316975.1 Chloroflexota bacterium
TGCTTGCTCATCGTGAAACTTTCTTTCGTTGCCTCGCTGATACATATCGAACCTATCAGGGATTACTGGCGCGATACAACCTGGTGGATTTTGCTCATTTGCAAAAGATTATGTATGGTTTTTTAAGGGACCCTGGCATCGCTCATTATATCCAGAAGGATATTGGCTACATACTGGTAGACGAATACCAGGATACCAACTATATCCAGGAGCAGATACTTATCAAGCTAGCTGCAAAAACACAAAATATTTGTGTAGTAGGTGACGAAGATCAATCTCTCTATAGATTTCGAGGCGCAACAGTTCAGAATATCCGCAGGTTTGAGCAGATTTACAAAATTCATAAGGATGAGATAGTATCTCTTGCAACAAACTATCGCTCGCATCCTGACATTATAGATATCTATAATAATTGGATAAACTCAACAAATTGGTTTGATTTTCGCTCGGACAAGTGGATTCAGCCGGAATCGGAAAAAGCTTTTGAAATGTATCCAGCAGTCTTTTCTCTTCTTGGATTAGAGACTGAAGACGAAGCATCTCAAATCGCAGAACTTGTTGCCTTCCTAAAAGATCGTTCAAAAATTTCTGACTACAATCAGGTAGTTTTACTATTGAATAGCGTCAAAGAGTATAAAAGTAATGTGTATGTAAAGGCCCTTGAACAAAAGGGTATTCCCGTTTACTGTTCACGAGCAGGAACATATTTCAACCTGGAAGAAGTAATGCTAATTACAGGTTGTTTTGCCTATATCTTTAGTTACTTGGTGGAGTCTTCTCTTGATGAGAACGCTGATAGTGAGGTTTCAGCGTATATAAAACAAGCTCACTCGAAGCTGGCTACTGTTCGCAAAACCTGCTTCCCATTAAATACATGCCTCTCAGAACTTGAGACAGAATTTGCGCAACTGGCCGAAGGACACGTGTTGCATAAACAACTGGCAGATTACTTCTACCAAATCCTCTCCTTTGAACCATTCGTTACCTTTACAAGCGAGCGAGAGCATGAGAATAAAATGCATCACCTGGTAATTTATTCTCAACTTTTGCAAACCTTCCAGAACTTTTATCGTTATAACACTATCTGTTACGAAAACAGGGAGAGGCTTGTCAAGGATTTTTTTGGCAGATTTCTGCGCCTGCTTTTCGACGAAGGGGTCAATCAGTATGAAAATCCGAAAGATCCTTTCCCCCAGGGCTATGTACCGATTATGACCATACATCAAGCCAAGGGGTTGGAGTTCCCTGTGGTTGTAGTAGGGAGCCTTGAAAGAGATTTACCAGAGTTAGAGCGTATTGATAAAAAATTAAAGCCATTTTATCACCGATCCAGGTATGCGTCAGAACAATCTGTACACTCTGAGCCAGACCTGAGCATTCCACTTTTTGATTATATGCGTCAGTATTATGTTGCCTTTAGTCGTGCTATGAATATACTCGTCTTGACTGGCAATCGGCACAATGGTATCGCACAATATTTTGATGAATTGGTAGAAGCATTGCCACAATGGCCCAACGTCAAGGAAGCTTTGTCAGAGATACAACCATTTAGATCAAAAAGACGACCTGGAGCTAAACCCCGCTATAGTTATACTGGCCATATCAGGATGTACGAGACCTGCCCAAGGCAATACCAGTTTTATCGCGAGTATCAGTTCGTTCCATCACGGCCTTCCGATACATTTACAGGGCTTTTGATTCATCAAACTATCGAGAAAATCCATCGCATTGCTCTCGACAAAGAGATTCTTACGTTATCAGAGGCGAAGCTTCGAGAACTTTTCGAGCAGACCTATTACTTTCTCGCACTTACTAATATGCGCCGTCCCGATGAAAAAGACAAAGAGAGAGTATTCAAGCAAGTAGAGAATTACTTTTACAACAACCAGTTTGAGATGTATGACGTGAAAAATGTCGAAGAGCAGGTTGCTATTATGAAGGGTGATTACATTCTGACTGGTAAGATCGATGTCGTAATGGAGCGCAACGGCAAGCGTGAGATATGGGACCTCAAGACATCCAGCCCACCCGGACCTGATTCTATTTCTCTGGAGAATTACGAAAGACAGCTATACATGTACGCTCATGCCCTGGAGCAACGTGATGATGTCCTGCCTGAACGTTTAGTTCTCTATTGGACAGACGAGCCAAACAAGGAATATGCCATGATGGCTTTTCCGTACCAACGTGATAAGGTGGATATTGCTGTAGATCAATTTGAGAAAGTTGTCGCTCAGATCAAAGCTGGAGAGTTTACTGTGGCAAATCCTCCCCATCCCAATATTTGTAAAAAATGCGACTTGCGGAGCCGTTGTATCCGCGAAGGTGTCATCGAGCCTTTGCAACCCATTGATCACTTATGACATGATATGACGGTATCTACTAACACTACGGAAGAGGCTGTACAATAGAAAGGAACTATGACACGTGTGTTACGATGACAACGCTATTCCGCCGACACCGCCGGGCAGCGCAGGCGCGGCGCAGAGTGAGGACCTGGTGTTGATGGCCGTTGATGGCAACCGCTTTTATGCCTATCTTGCTTTTCCTGAGCATCCGAGTAACGCGCAGATACTCATTTATCCTGATGTGCGCGGGCTGCACAAATTTTATAAGGAACTCGCGCTGCGTTTCGCCGGGGTCGGTATTACGGCGCTGGCAATCGACTATTTTGGACGCACCGCCGGTCTCAGCTCGCGCGACGAACCATTCGAGTACATGCCTCATGTGCAAGAGATGACTGCGGCTGGCTTTTTTGCCGACGTAAATGCCGCGCTTGCCTACCTGCGCGAGGGCGACGGGGCGAAACGCGCAACCTTCGTCACCGGCTTTTGCATGGGCGGCAGCCTGACCTTTGTTACAGGCACTCGCGACCTCGGCCTTGCCGGAGTGATCGGCTTCTACGCCGGCTTGTCTCGAAAATTTGGCCCTATAGAGCGACCTGTTGTGGAAATTGGCGCGGAAGAAAAGTATCCCCTGCTGGGCCTCTTCGGCGGCGCTGACCAGGGCATTCCCGTAGAACAGGTGCATCAATTCGAGGAGGGCGTGAAGCAATCCGGCGTCGAGCATACGATTATCATCTATCCCGGCGCGACGCATAGTTTCTTCGATCGCCGCTACGAAGAATTTGCCGGTGCATCCGCCGACGCCTGGAAGCAGGTGTTGAGCTTTATCGCGGCCCATACGCCGTAAGCGTAATTGTTATTACCAGGGCGACCCTTGCGGTCGCCCTGGTAAATCGCGGCAACTCTCTTTTATATCGTGGGCAAATAACGCGGCGCGTGACGCGCCAGTGTCGCCTGTTCGAAGGCATACGCCAGCTTAATCAGCGTGGGTTCGCTGTAGGCGCGTCCCATAAAGGTGATGCCGATGGGCAGTTCAAAGGTGTAGCCTGCCGGGACGGTGATGGCCGGGTAGCCAGCCAGGGCTGCTGGCTGCGCGCTGCCGCCGCTGTGATGATCGCCATTGATAAGGTCGATGCGCCAGGCTGGCCCCGTCGTCGGCATGACCAGCGCGTCCAGCTTATGTTCGTCCATCACCGCGTCGATACCCTCCTCGCGGGCCAATCGCCGGTTTTCGGCCAGCGCGTTCAGGTACTTTTCATCATCAAGGGAGGGAGTTTCCTGCGCTTTAACCATCAGTTCATGCCCGAAATAGAGCAGTTCCTCTTCGGTATGAGCATTATTGAAAGCAATAACATCCGCCAGCGAGCGCACCTGCGAGTCGAGAAGTCCGGCAAGATAGGTATTCAAGTTGGCCTTAAATTCGTAGAGCAATACTGTCATTTCTGACTCTGAACTACTCATCTGCTTTGCGGTTGGAATATCGGCGTTGTCGATGATTTCCGCGCCCAACTCGCGCATCCGCTCAATGGCGGCGTGAACAATCGCGTCAGTTTTCGCGCTATAGCCGAAATAGTGCTGGCGAGCGACGCCGATGCGTGCCCCGCGCAACCCGTCAGCATCCAGAAATTTCGTATAGTCCGAGTGATACAATCCGTTACTGGCGGCTGTAGCCAGGTCATGCTCGTCCATACCTGTGATGGCTCCCAGCATAATCGCGGCGTCGGCAACGGTGCGCGTCATCGGCCCGACGGTATCCTGGCTGTGGGATATGGGTACAACGCCTGCGCGACTGGTGAGGCCGACGGTGGGTTTGATGCCCACCAGCGCGTTGATGGCGGAGGGGCAAAGAATCGACCCATCCGTCTCCGTTCCCAGCGCCGCCGCCGCCAGGTTCGCGGCAATGGCCGCGCCAGAGCCTGAACTGGAGCCGCAGGGGGAGCGGTCCAGCACATACGGGTTGCGCGTTTGCCCTCCGCGACCGCTCCATCCGCTTGTTGAGGCGTCTCCGCGAAAGTTTGCCCACTCGCTGAGGTTGGTTTTACCCAGGATTACCGCGCCTGCCTCGCGCAGTTTGCGCGCCACATATGCATCTCGCGGCACCTTTGACCCCAGCAGAGCCAGCGACCCCGCCGTGGTTTGCATGTGGTCACCGGTAGCGATATTGTCTTTGATAAGTACGGGAATGCCATGCAGTGGCCCTCTTGCCCCGCTATTCGCTCGATCCCGATCAAGCGCGCGCGCAATCGCAAGCGAGTCGGGATTGATCTCAATAACCGAATTGAGCATTGGGCCATGCCGGTCGATAGCCTCGATCCGCTCAAGATACAGCTCGACAAGACGTTCAGCCGTCAGTTGCCCGCTGTTCATAGCCGTCTGAAGCTGCGAAATTGTCGCCTCTTCAAGCTGCGAAAACGCCTCCCCATGTGCCTCGTGCATTACTATCCTCCAAATGCATTGATACGTGCCAGATGAGCATAGTATAGCATAGCATAACGGCGCGACCAGGGTGAGGACAAGGGCTGGCCCCCGCCCTGATGTGCATGTGCTATACTCTAGGCTAGAAATATTTAATTCTATAAGAAGCCTGGCTGCAAATGATGAATGAACAAGATAAGACGACGGTAATAATGCGTCTTCCTTCGACTCTCAGTGTCTTCAGTGGCGGCAAAAGTCAATTGCTCCTGAAAGCGGAGACGTTTGAGCAACTGCTGAGCGCGTTGGAGCAACAGTATCCCCTGGTGTGGGAGCAACTGTGCGATGCGCAGGGCCAGGTGCGTAAAAAAATACATATTTATGTCAGTAACCGGCTTATCACTACGCCCGATGACCTCGGCATGGCGCTCAAGCCGGGGCAAGAGGTTATCGTTTTGCCTTCGAGCATAGAAACGTAGTATCGAACATCTTGCATTTTTCGTCCAACTCATGCATAATGCGCGTGAAATAAGATGAGGGGGTACATTCTTATGCTGGCAAAAGTGCAAAGTTGCGCGGTTATCGGATTGGAAGGCGCGCTGGTCGAAGTCGAAATCGATCTCTCCAATGGTCTGCAGGCGTTTACCATCGTGGGGCTGCCCGACGCGGCAGTCAACGAGTCAAAAGAGCGGGTGCGTTCCGCCATCAAGAACAGTGGATGTCTCTTCCCGTTCAAGCGTATCACGGTCAATCTCGCGCCCGCCGATCTGCGCAAAGAAGGTCCGGCCTATGATCTTCCTATAGCCATCGGGATTCTGGTGGCATCGGGGCAGATCAACCCGGATGAGAGGATCGAGCAATGCCTGTTCCTGGGAGAGTTATCGCTGGACGGCACGGTGCGCCATACCAACGGGATGCTGCCGATGGTGGCGTTAGCCAGTGAGAAGCATGTCAAAGAGGTGTTTGTGCCAGCAGCCGATGCGATGGAAGCGGCATTGATCCGCGAGGTCAATATTTATCCGGTGGAGACGCTGGGCCAACTGGTAGGCCATCTCAATGGCGAGCGGCACATCGAGCCATACATCGCAGACCCGCGCCTGCTCGATGTAGCCGAGCCGGTCGTGTACGGGCAAGATATGGCAGCCGTGCGTGGGCAAGAACATGTGAAGCGCGCCCTGGAGGTAGCGGCCAGTGGCGGACACAATATTCTGATGAGCGGCCCTCCCGGATCGGGTAAAACCCTGCTGGCGCGTTCGACGCCCTCAATTTTGCCGCGCATGACCATTGAGGAGTCGCTCGACGTAACAAAGATATACAGTGTGAGCGGTATGTTGCCGTCCGATATGCCTCTGATGATGCAGCGTCCATTTCGCTCGCCGCATCACACCACCAGTCACGCCGGGCTGGTTGGCGGTGGCCGCATCCCGCGCCCAGGGGAGATCAGCCTGTCGCATCGCGGCGTGCTCTTTCTCGATGAACTCCCCGAATTTGGGCAGAACCTGCTCGACGTTTTGCGCCAGCCGCTCGAGGATAAGGTAGTCACTATCTCTCGCGCCCAGGGAACCATCACCTATCCCGCCAATTTCATGCTGGTGGCGGCGATGAACCCCTGTCCCTGTGGATTTTACTCCGACCCGGTGAAGGAATGCACCTGCTCAGCCATGATGATTGCGCGCTACCAGAAAAAGATTAGCGGCCCGTTGCTGGACCGCATCGATATCCATGTGGAGGTGCCTCGCGTGGATTACGAGAAACTGTCGGACAAGCGACAGGCCGAGACTTCCGAGACGATTCGCAAACGGGTGCAGGCGGCACGCGAGCGGCAATTGGAGCGGTTCAAGGGTACGAAGCTGAAGTGTAATGCGGAGATGGGGCCAAACGAGGTGAGGACGTATTGCGAACCGGATGCGTCGGGCGAGAGGTTGTTGAAAGCGGCGACGCAGCAGTTGCACCTGTCGGCGCGGGCGTACCACCGGGTGCTGAAGCTGGCGAGGACGATTGCGGACCTGGCGGGGAGTGAGAAGATTCTGGCGAATCACCTGGCGGAGGCGATCCAGTACAGGCCGAGGGTGGGGGTGTAGATGGAACAGGTATTGAACATCTAAAGCTGTCGCATAAGGCAGTTGACAAAATGAACACGCTATAGTCAGAAGTTTCGGAGAAGCTTGTTCTGCGGGAGTTCTGAAAGGATTAGCAGTATATGCGAGAACATATTGACTCAGTTCTTGGGGTGGTGGTAGCCACCCGCATGGATGATACAACCGGGTTTGACGACACTTCTCACCCGGCTATGTCAGTCCGATTACTTATGAGCAATTATTCTCTTGACAGAAACAAAGGGCAAGATAACCCTGGTAAGTGTATTACCAGGGCCACAGTGTAAGGTTCTTGAGCAAAGCAATAGTCTGTTCATAGCGGTCGGCAGTATCAGCATGCGCGCTCTCCTTGTCTGGAGGCCGATTGTGAAGATCTCTGACGGCGCTCGGCTGCTCTGTTTCCCACTGATTCTCAGTAAATCCCTGTGATACGGCGTGCATAATCGACATCACAAGGGAATAGTCCGCAGGGCGGAGTTTATCAAATCTCATCGCCTCTTGAATGTGTGCAGAGTATGCTGCTGTAGCAGTCACCCTGGCCAGGGATTTAGGCTCATATGCTTCTGTGGATCGCTTATTCATTGCCCGGTTCCTTTTCTTGCGAGAAGTACTATTGCTTCCCTCGAGTACATTATGTCACATGCTTCGAGGAGTGAGTTTCGTTCCCTTGACAATCCCTTCGCCTATAGGTCAAGATACACATATGACCATGACCTTGAGTGCAGTGTTGCATTGCTTCCAGGTATTCCCAAAGGATCAAGACCTATGACCACCACCAGAAAACGAACCGAGGCAGAAGAAATAACCCCGCATCCGACAATCGAGCCGCAGGGGCGTATCACGCGTAATCCGGGGATGCCGCTTGATATGGACTGGGTGAGGCAGGCGCGGGTAAATCGCAGCGCGGTTGAGCGGAGGGCAGCTAGCATCCCGACACGCCGCACGGTTAAGAAAGAGTGGCAGGCGGCGTGGCTGTTGAGGGCTATTACCTGTCTTGATCTTACGACGTTGATGGGGGATGATACGCCGGGAAATGTGCTGAGGTTGTGCGCGAAGGCGCGTCGCCCGGTGCGGCAGGAATTGCTGGATGCGATGGGTGTAGGGGGGAAGGGCGGGATGAACCTGCGAGTGGGAGCGGTCTGCGTTTATCATAACCTGGTGCCTGTGGCGGTCGAAGCGCTGCGCGGGTCGGGTATACCGGTGGCGGCAGTATCGACGGGTTTTCCGGCGGGGCAGAATCCTTTTGAGCAAAAGCTGCAAGAGATCGACGCATCGGTCAAGGCGGGCGCGGCGGAGGTCGATATCGTTATTTCGCGCGCGCACGTGCTGACGGGCAACTGGTCGGCCCTGTACGACGAGGTGCGAGCGTTTCGCGCCGCCTGCGGGGACGCGCATATGAAGACCATCCTGGCGACCCATGAACTGGCGACGCTGCGCAACGTGGGCATGGCAAGCCTGGTGTGCATGATGGCCGGTGCCGATTTCATCAAAACCTCCACCGGCAAGGAACCTGTCAATGCTACGCTGCCGGTTGGCGTGGTGATGACACGAGCAATACGCGAGTATTTCGAGCGCACAGGATATAAGGTGGGCTTTAAGCCTGCCGGGGGCATTCGCACCGCCAAACAGTCGCTTGACTGGCTGATTTTGATGAAAGAGGAACTGGGTAACGACTGGCTCAACAACTCGCTTTTCCGCATCGGGGCCAGCAGCGTGCTTTCGGATATCGAGCGACAACTTTCGTACTTTGTGACCGGCCATTACGCGGCGGCTCACTACAATCCGATGGTTTAAGCCGGGAGGCTTGCAATGAGTATTCTGAATATCTTTGATACGATGGAATATGGCCCGGCTCCAGAGGCCGCGAACGCGGGGCTGGCCTGGATTGCAGAGCGCCAGCCGTTTGGACTGTTCATCAATAATACGTGGGTCAAGCCTGCCGGCAAACAGTATATTGAGAGCGTCAATCCCGCGACGGGCAAACCTCTGGCTCGTGTCGCTGCCGCCACTAGCGAGGATGTTGACAGGGCCGTCAAAGCGGCTCGCACAGCCTTTGAAAGCTGGGGCAAGACGCCCGGACATGTACGGGCGCGCTATATGTATGCCATTGCGCGGCACATCCAGAAACATGCGCGTTTGCTGGCGGTGCTAGAGTCGCTGGATAACGGCAAGACCATCCGCGAGACGCGCGATATCGATATCCCGCTCGTTGCTCGCCACTTCTATTATTATGCAGGCTGGGCGCAGTTGATGGAGCAGGAGATGCCCGGATTCGCGCCCGTTGGCGTGGTGGGTCAGATTATCCCCTGGAACTTCCCCCTGCTCATGCTGGCGTGGAAGATTGCGCCCGCGCTGGCGATGGGCAACACGGTTGTCTTGAAACCGGCGCGTTACACATCACTTACCGCGCTCAAATTCGCCGAAATCATGCAGGAAGTCCGTTTACCGCCTGGAGTCATCAATATCCTGACGGGTGAGGCTTCGCAGGTGGGCGAGGCGCTGGTGCGCCATCCCGATGTCAACAAGATTGCTTTTACCGGTTCGACCGATGTTGGGCGCAGCATCCGGCGCGCCACGGCTGGTTCGGGCAAAAAGCTCTCGCTCGAACTGGGCGGCAAATCGCCTTTCATCGTCTTCGATGATGCCGACCTGGACAGCGTGGTAGAAGGTGTGGTTGATGCCATCTGGTTCAACCAGGGGCAGGTATGCTGCGCCGGTTCGCGCCTGCTGATGCAGGAGAATATAGCGAATCGCCTGATCGCTAAACTACGGGCGCGCATGGAACACCTGCGCATTGGCGATTCGCTCGATAAAGCGGTTGATATAGGAGCCATCGTCTCGCCGGGGCAACTGAAAGAAATCCAGCGATTAGTGGAAGCGGGTGTCGAGGAGGGTGCGGAGATGTGGCAGCCCTCGTGGACCTGCCCAACTGAGGGCAACTTCTTCCCGCCCACGCTCTTTACCAATGTTTCTCCGGCCACTACAATCGCGCAGGTCGAAATCTTCGGCCCGGTGCTGGTGGCGATGACCTTTAGAACTCCCGAAGAGGCCGTCGCGCTGGCGAATAACACGCGCTATGGACTGGCGGCCAGCGTGTGGAGCGACAATATCAACCTGGCGCTGGACATTGCCCCCAGAATCAAAGCGGGCAGTGTGTGGATAAACAGTACCAACCTGTTTGACGCATCGAGCGGTTTTGGCGGGTACCGCGAAAGTGGCTTTGGTCGCGAAGGTGGTAAAGAAGGATTATATGAGTATGTACGGCCAGCCTGGGAAGTTAAAGCGACTGTAGACCTTCATATAGCCGTAGGCTCTGGAAAAGGTGCGGCTTCCTCAAATGGATCGATTAAGGGCGTGAACATGGCCGCGCATGATGAAGAAGTTGAAGACGGGCATGAAGGCGATAAGAGAGAGAATGGTGGGATGAATGCGTATCATCCCGCGTTGCCAGGGATTGATCGCACGCCCAAGTTGTTCATTGGGGGCAAGCAGGCTCGATCAGATTCAGGCTATAGCCGAGATGTGCTTGACAGGCAGGGGCATGTGATAGGGCAAGTGGGCGAGGGCAATCGCAAGGATATACGTAACGCGGTTGAGGCGGCACACGCGGCCAGTGGCTGGGCGAACGGCGCGGCGCACACTCGCGCGCAAATACTCTATTACATCGCTGAGAACCTGTCTGCGCGCGAGGATGAGTTTGCGAGGCGCATTGTTCAGCAGACGAGCGCGAGCCGTGCTGACGCGGCCAATGAAGTGCAGACCGCCATATCGCGCCTGTTCAGTTACGCGGCCTGGGCTGACAAATACGAGGGGGTTGTGCATCGCCCACCCATGCGCGGCGCGGTGCTGGCCCTGCCCGAAGCCACCGGCGTGATCGGCATGGCCTGTCCCGATGAGTACCCGTTGCTCGGCTTCATCTCGCTGGTTGCACCGGCTATCGCTATGGGTGACACGGTGGTGGTCATTCCGTCGATGCAGGCACCATTGAGCGCGACCGATTGCTATCAAGTGCTGGAAACCTCCGATGTACCCTCTGGAGTGGTGAATATTGTGACGGGTGATCGTGACACGCTTAGCCAGGTGCTTGCCGAGCATGACGACGTGGACTCGATGTGGTACTTTGGCCCGCTCGAGGGCTGCCAGCGCGTTGAACTGGCCTCGGCGGGCAATATGAAGCGTACCTGGGTCAGCTATGGTCACAGGCGCGACTGGTTGGATACAATACAGGGCGAAGGCCAGGAGTTCCTGCGCGAGTCAACGCAGGTCAAGAATATCTGGATTCCGTATGGGGAATAGCTCAACATTGACACTAACCAGGCTTGCGACGTACCATAGAGACATAAGCGAGCCAGGGCGGGGGCAAGTCCCGCCTTTCACTGGTAGGTTTTGTAAAACAGGCAGTCGCCAGAGGTGTCATCCTGAGCGCAGCGAAGGATCTCTTGCCGGGCCGCACGGAGATCCTTCGCTGCGCTCAGGATGACACCTGGCGAGCGGCCATTCC
>DAHVFL010000112.1 GCA_027316975.1 Chloroflexota bacterium
GAGAGGGACATGCGCGGCGGCGAGGGCGAGCAGGGTGGTGGGCAGGGTCTCGCCGGGGAGCGAACCGCCGCCGGTGGTTGATTCGCCGCGCTGCGTATGCGCTGTGATGCCCTGCTTCTGCAATTGCGACGCCCACCGGGTGGCGCGACTGGCAAGCGAGGCGGGGGTTGCCGAGATCATTTGCCAGATGGGAATATGGGTTGCCGCCTCCTCGCGCTGGTAGTGGCGCAGGGTGGCTTCCAGCGCGGCCAGCGTCATTTTATCGGTGCGCACGGCGCGCATAAGCGGGTGTTTAGCGATGCGTTTGATGACATCAGCTTTGCCCGCGATGATGCCTGCCTGCGGGCCGCCGAGCAACTTATCGCCGGAGAAACATACGACATCCGCGCCTGCCGCAATGCTTTCCTGGGGCATGGGTTCGTGTCCCAGGCCGTACCGTTCGCTTTGGAGCAGGCAACCGCTGCCGAGATCGTCCATTACCAGCAGTCCATGCCGGTGCGCCAGTTCGGCCAGTGCGCCGGTGGATACCGTTTCAACGAAGCCTACCAGGCGAAAATTGCCGGGGTGGACGGTTAATAGCATGGCTGTGCGCTCGCTCAGGGCCGCTTCGTAATCGGCGAGGCGCGTGCGGTTGGTGGCGCCAACTTCGACCAACTGGCAGCCGCTTTGACGCATGACATCGGGGATGCGAAAGCCGCCGCCGATCTCCACCAGTTGACCGCGCGAAATAATTACCTCGCGCCCGCTTGCCAGCGCACTAAGCGCCAGCAGTACTGCCGCCGCGTTGTTGTTCGTGACGAGCGCGGCTTCGGCGCCGGTCAATGCGCAGAGCAGCGCGGCGACGTGGGTATGACGGGAGCCGCGTTCGCCAGCTTCCAGGTCATATTCGAGGTTGGAGTAGCCGCTCGCTGCCTCCTGTATGGCCGAGAGCGCGGCCTGGCTCAAGGGCGAGCGGCCCAGGTTGGTATTGATAATCACGCCTGTCGCATTGATGACGGGACGGAGGTTAGGCCGATTTTCGCGTTCCAGTAGACGGGCTGTGCCGGCTAACAACTCTTCATACGAGGGGCAAAGCGCGCCCTCGCGGATGGCAGCGCGCGCGTTGACGAGGCTGGCACGGACTGCGCGCAGGGTCAGCGGGCGCGAATAGTCGCGCATAAGCTGCTGCCCCGTCGTTGATTGCAGCAATTCATCGATAGAGGGCAAGAGGCGCAGTTGTTCCAACTCAACGTTCATAATAGGCCATTCCATCTCTTCAGAGGTTAATGGAGCGAATAAAACATGGTGATTGCCAGGCTATTGGCAATCTTGCCCATGATCGAGCGCAGATCAGCATCGTTCAATCTGCAAATGGCGTACTGGTCCGCCAGCAAGCTGCGCAGCACGGCATACAGTAATTCTGTCTTGACGAGGCTGTCGGTGTCAAGCAGTGGGTAATCGCGTTTTAAGAGCAGGTGGTGATAGGGGCGCAATTTTCCGCGATAGGAGGTGAGGGCAACCACGTTGACGGCCCCGGCATGGCGGCAAAAGGGATCGCTGGAAACGACGAGAGCGGGGTGCCAATCAAGAATGCGTTTCTCTTCGATGCCTGGTGGCAGTGAAGGATATCCAAAGTTCACCCAGTACACCATGCCGAATTGCACGGGTGTCTGATAGGTCAGCGCATCCGGTAGGAGATCTGGTGGATGAGGCATTGCACACTACAAATTTTCTGTATTACGTTTACGAACACAACTAGGGCCGGGCAAATGCTACAGAAGCGTAGGCAGGAATCTCAGTCACCTCAAGTTCTCCCTGAAGACAAGCGCAGCTGAGTGACCAGGAGCATTGAACAAGACTTAGACGTTCTGCGCGTTCATCCTGGCTCTCTTCTTGTAAAGCGGCAGTTATGATATCCATTTCGTGCTGGTACTGTTCCATAAGGAATGAAGAACGGCTATAGTCGTTGTTTGTTGCCATACAGAAACCTCTTTGTTCCAAACTACACGTTGTTGAACTGCATAAAACCATGAGGTGTAACGGTTGTGCTTTTTTTTCTCTAACGATGCTGATTATACCAGCAAATATTGCCAGAAGCAAGTATTTTGGGGGGCAATTTTATAACCGGGTCAAAAACTGTGGAGAGAGTGTGATGAAAGAAAGCTCTTGCTTATCGCTGTTCTTCATCAGGCAACACTTCAATGAGTTCCGCGACATCAACTTTTAAAGCCCTTGCGATCTTCTCAAGGGTACTCACTGTTACATCCTTCATCTCATTGTCCCAGATAGCCCGTATCGTGTTATAGTTAATATCAGCCATACGGCTCAACCTGGACATGTTGATCTTCTTAGCTTCTGCAATTTCCCGAATCTTTAATCGTACCGGTTCAGCTTCAACAGAAGTATTGAGGAGAAGATGCCCTCGACGAAGCATTTCGTTTATCCAGTACCTTTCCCGCTTGTAAGCGACTTCGCGCTGCTTACTGGTGTTCTGGATTGTCTCTAATATTTGTATGAGAGGGGATAGACCTGGCTGTCCTAATTCCTTAATCCAACGCTTCTCTTGCTGTCCAATTCCAACACATTGTAGATGTTCATAAAATCTGCGCTTTACATCATTGCTGACGCCTACATAGCATATTGCCTGATCTCGTGGGTCAATGAGCGCATAGATTTGATATTGCTTTGCAAGCCATCCTGGCTGTTCCAGCATATGAATATTGACCTCCGTTGCTAAATCCAGCAACTTTGAGAGAACATCTAGTGCTTACTGTCGTCTACTGGATGTGGACGATTAAGTTTGTCTAAATCAACCTTGCGATAGTACACCCGCTTCGTAACTCCTCTTGTATGCTTTTGTATGCCGTAAACTTCTGCCCTTCTACGAAGAGTATCGCGCGTGATACCGCCCAGGTAATCACAGGCTTCTTCTACTGTATAATATTCCTCATTATCGATGATGATTGGCATAAACTCGCTAGACCTCCTTTTAGTAGTAGGTACACGCAAGTATACGCCAATACCCTGCTCTACGCAACCAATTTGTGTTTTTCTCAGCACTAATCTCCTTAATAACGCTAATCTATTGACTAATTGCGCTTTATATATTAGTATTATAGCATAGTAATGCATAACTATGCAGTATTCGCAGGTGTACAAGGTACCGGGAAAGAGAGCAGTAGATATGACAACATGGATCAACACCGAAACAAATGTAAGGACACTAATTGTAGTTGAGCATGAAGAGATGTTGCAAGGTTATCGTCTCGGTAGGATCTGGCTACTGCATGGAGAATGGGAGGGGGATATACTGGGAAGTACCTACTTGATTGATAACCTCAAGTGGATGACCAAGCGCGGTTGGTTCAATGGTGAGCATGATGATTGCCTGAACTGGCATATTGGTTTCCTTCTGGGAATGCTGAGCAACGGTATACCTGCGCAAGAGGGAGAGTAGCAGCTAATAAAGTAGGAGAAGAGAAAAATATGGGAAAGACACAGAATGCAGGATTAATCGGACAAACGGCTGTGTTAAATCGGCTGGTGCAACTTGGATATGAAGTACTTATGCCCTGGGCAGATTATCTTGGCTACGATCTTGCCTATCTAGTAGACAAAGAGGAAACACACTTCGGGTTCTTCAAATTTCGGACGGTGGAAGTGGTGCGCGTTCAATGTAAAGTCGCATGGTTGTCAAAGGACGGCGGCTACATCGCGTTCAATACACATAAGCTGACTAATCGCCTGACAAAGAAGGCGAGCTACCACGGAATAGCCGAGTGGTTCGGAGTGTATTCCCCTGATACGGGAAAGGTGTATATGGTAGCTGTATCCGAATCAGGAAAAGGCTCGGAGATGAAATTGCGACTCCATCCCACCAGGAATAATCAGGAGAAATATGTGAATTGGGCGAAGGATTATGAGTTTTAAGCCGGTGATCGGATTTGAACCGATGACCCTCGCTTTACAAGAGCGACGCTCTGCCACTGAGCTACACCGGCACGATGTTTTTGCTGTCCCGATAACGAGGTAGAATAAACAGAAGAACGCTCTACCACTGAGCTACATCGGCATCTCGTCCATTGGACACCTGTAATATACCATATGTGTCAAGATGAAATGCTTGCCAGTCAATTCGCCCCTTGTAGAACACTTATCCGTGTGGTATACTATGTTTCGGGCGAGGACAGCAGTCCCCGCCCGACTTTATTGTGAAAAGCGAATAAGGCTCAATGGAAATTTCATGGTTGGGCCACTCATGCTTCATGCTGCGTGGCAAAAATGTTACTCTAATCACCGATCCCTATTCTCCTCAACCCGAACACCCCCAGGGGGAAATGCAAAAGGTCAGGGAGGGCAAGATCAATGCCCCCATCGTCACCATCAGCCATAACCACCCCGGCCATAACTTCGTGGAAGGCATTAAGGGAATGAGTGGGAATCTTCGTGTGGTGCGCGGCCCCGGCGAATATGAGATCAGTGACGTGTTGATTACCGGCGTCCCCTCCTACCACGACGCGAAGCGCGGCGCGGAACGCGGACGCAATACCATTTATATTATTCACATGGATGACCTCGTGATCTGTCACCTGGGAGACCTGGGCCACATATTGCAAGAAGAACAACTTGAAGAAGTTGCCGATGCCGACATCCTGTTGATCCCTATTAGCGGCTCCAATACGCTCAGCGCGGCGCAGGCTGCCGAGGTGATTAGCCAGGTTGAACCGCATGTGGTCATTCCAATGCATTATCGCCCCTCTACAGGCACAGGTGAGGGGCCAGACCCCCTCGATAAATTTTGCCGGGAAATGGGGATCGAGGCGGTAAACGTGCAGCCAAAGCTCACTATTCTCCGGAGTAGTTTGCCGGTAGAAACGCAGGTTGTCATCCTTTCTCAGCGCTGACCAGGAGGGTCCTATGTCCAGGTTTATCTTTGTTACAGGTGGTGTAGCGTCGTCGGTTGGAAAGGGTATCACGGTCGCCTCGCTCGGACGCTTACTCAAGAATCGCGGTATCAGTGTCTCCCTCATGAAGCTCGACCCCTACATCAATGTTGATCCCGGCACCATGTCACCATACCAGCACGGTGAGGTGTTTGTCACAGATGATGGGGCAGAGACGGATCTTGACCTGGGACATTACGAGCGCTTTACCGATGAACCCGCTTATCAGAGCAACAACGTGACGACCGGGCAGGTCTACGCCGCCGTGATTGGCAAAGAGAGACGCGGTGAGTACCTGGGCGGGACGATTCAGGTCATCCCGCATATCACGAATGAAATTAAGGATCGCATACACAGTGTAGCACGGCATTCCGACGCGGACGTGGTAATCGTGGAAGTGGGAGGCACGGTGGGCGACATCGAGGGCGAACCGTTCCTCGAAGCTATTCGCCAGATGCGCAAAGATGTAGGGCGGCGCGATGTACTGTACTTGCATGTGACGCTGCTCCCATACCTGATGGCGACCAAAGAACTGAAGACCAAACCGACCCAGCACAGCGTCAAAGAGTTGTTGCGCGTGGGTATTCAACCCGACGTGATCCTGTGCCGCTCCGACTATGCGCTGACCGACGACCTGCGCGAGAAAATCGCGCTGTTCTGCAATATCGAGGAACGCGCCGTTGTGCCGCTATTGACCACCGATACCATTTACGAGGTGCCGCTGATTCTAGAGGAGGCGGGACTGGGTGAATACCTGGTGGATGAACTGGGCCTACCCAAATACGAGGCCCA
Organism: Chloroflexota bacterium; assembly: GCA_027316975.1. Lineage (GTDB taxonomy): Bacteria > Chloroflexota > Ktedonobacteria > Ktedonobacterales > Ktedonobacteraceae > CF-113. Next base: position 5,715 of record DAHVFL010000112.1, read on the forward strand.
GATGCACGAATGGCGTGAACTGGTGCAGCGCATCAAACGCCCGCGTCCAGAAATGACGATTGGACTCATCGGCAAATATGTCGATCTGCACGACGCCTATCTCTCGGTGGCAGAGAGCCTGCGCCATGCCGGTTGGTACCATGACATAGATGTGCATATCAAATGGATCAATTCCGAGTCCATCGAGAAAATGGGCGACAACTATACCGAATTGCTGGAAGACGTGGCAGGCATCGTGGTGCCGGGCGGCTTTGGTCCGCGTGGCATCGAGGGGAAAATCAAGGCGGCAGGCTATGCGCGGCGCACGGGCAAGCCATACATGGGGCTATGCCTGGGTATGCAGGTGGCAGTGATCGAGTTCGCGCGCAATGTGCTGGGACTGGCCGGGGCCAATAGCACCGAGTTTGATCCCCAGACGCCGTATCCGGTAATTGATCTGATGGTGACGCAGCGGCAAATCGCCGATAAAGGTGGTACAATGCGGCTGGGAAACTGGGTGTGCTGTCTGACGCCTGGCACAAAGACCTATGCAGCCTATGGCGAAGCTATTGTGTTTGAACGGCACCGCCACCGTTACGAGTTCAACAACGAATATCGCAAGCGTATGGAAGCGCGCGGCATGAAGATCAGCGGTCGCTCGGCTGACAACAGCCTGGTAGAGATTATGGAACTGGCAGACCATCCCTGGTTCGTAGGGTCGCAGTTCCACCCGGAGTTCAAGAGTCGTCCGACTCGACCTCATCCGCTCTTCCGCGATTTTATTGGCGCGTGCCTGCAAGAAGAGCAAGAAAAACAGCACGAAGCGTACAGAGTCTTCGAGCGCGAAGTGGTAGGAGCCTCGGCAGAACTGGCCGAACACGCTTCCATGCATCTTGCATCCGATATGCCAGATGCGCGTATCGAAAAGTAACGAGCTGCGAGGGCGGGGCCAGGTCCCGCCTTTCACCGGGAGATGTTTTACAACAGGCAGTCGCCAGAGGTGTCATCCTGAGCGCAGCGAAGGATTTCTCGCCGTGCGGCACGGAGATCCTTCGCTGCGCTCAGGATGACACCGCGAGGGATGACACCGCGAGGGATGACACCGCGAGGGATGACACCTCCCGGCTGGCCGGTTCTTGTCTGAAAAACCTACGAGTGAAAGGCAAGCCCTGGGTGGAGCTAACATGATGTACCTGAGTCAATTGCTTGGCGCTGCTGTCGAAGATATGCAGGGGGCGCGAGTCGGCAAAATCGAGGATGTCCTGGTGGACGCGATCAATTCCGTCTCTACGCTTGTTGTCGAGGGAGAAGGAGAGCAGCGTTGGCATGTGCCAGCGCACGCAATGCATCGCACCCGCCCTCCCTCTACGGCATGGCAAATTCCAGCGGACGCGACAAGGAATGATACGCTGTCGGAGCAACAGATCAGCCTGGCGCGTGAGGTGCTGGACAAGCAGGTGATTGATGTTGGGCATAAAAAAGCCGTGCGTGTGAATGATGTCTGTTTTTCCGATGATTGGCGCATACTGGGCATTGATAATAGCGCGCTGGGGCTGGTTCGCCGCCTCGCGCCAGCGTGGCTGTTGAGCGGGAGAAGCCAACGTCCCCAACGTCCACCAGCTACACTCATTCCCTGGGATCGTATCGAGTTGATCGGCGAGCCACGCGTGCAAGAAGACCATATGGGCGAGGACGGTCAGGACAGAAAAGGCGAGGATATCCACAGCGATCGGTTGGCGGGCGCGGCGGAGGGGGACGAGGACGCCCACAAGGGTCCCCACCCATCCACTCATCCACCCGCGTCCCTACGCAGGATGAGCGGGCAGTTGGCGGAACTGCGGGCGGCGGATATCGCCGATATTATGTACCAACTGACACCGGGACAGGGAGCGCGTCTCCTTGAGGGGTTGGATGACGAAACAGCGGCGGATACGCTGGAAGAACTCGATACCCAGAGACAGAGCCATATTCTCGAAAACATCAGCGCTGAACGCGCCGCCGATATCCTGCAAGAAATGGAACCGGACGAGGCGGCAGACCTGGTGGCGCGTTTGCCGGAGGAACGCGCTCAGGAACTGCTGCGCCTGATGACGCCGCAAGAGTCGGAGGATGTGCAGGAACTGCTGGTGTACGAGGAGGATACCGCCGGAGGTATCATGACCACCGATTTCGTGGCTATCGATGCCACAAAGACCGCCGGTGAGGCCTTGGAAGCTGTGCGCTACAATATTCGCGAGCAGGATGTGCGTCTGGCGTACATCTACTGCATCGCTGACGTGGCGCGTGAAGATTATACGCTGCTGGGTATCGTTTCGCTCTGGGATTTGTTGGTGTCAGACGCCGCGCAGCCGCTGCAAGATCTGATGGAAACCGATCTCGTAACCGTGCAACCCGACGCTGAACCACGCGCCGTTGCCGAGATCATGGCAAAATACAATTTCCTGGCCGTCCCCGTTGTCAGCGAAGCAGGCACGCTGGAAGGCGTTGTGACGATTGACGACGCGCTGGATATACTGCTCCCTGGCGAGCGGCGCAAACCTCACAGGATGTATTAAAAGACTGTTATGGTATCCAGGATCTCAAGCACCTGGCTGATGTCCAGGCAGACATCGAACATGACCTGGGGCAGCCAGTCTTCCGGGCGCGGGTTATCTGCTACCACTTCGTCTTCGTCGTCGTCGTCGGTTGCCGGGCGACTGCGCTGCACGAAGCGAGCGGAGCGGCTATGCGGCTCATCGTGCAGTCCATGCATCCCGTCGGGATGCCAGATGGGCAGTTCGACCCGCTGTTGCACCGTCAGCGACTCAGCTTGCAGGCGACTATCTTGCAAAGTCATATTGACGCCGGGGCGAGTTTCGATGGTACGGCTGCTCAGTTCGCTGGCGCGCAGCTTGAGCGTCTGGGTCATATTGAGCAGGCTGGCTTCAGAAAGGCCTGTGCCCGAACCGTTCAATGGTAAAACATACGAGAGGTCTAACTCCAGCGGCGGGATGTCGCTGGTGTGCAGGTGCGGGCACTGCTCGTCCGGCTCGTGAAAGAAATCGCACACGCCGACCGGCCCTTCGAGCGAAAGGGCCGTATCGAGGGTACTCCAGGTAAAAGAAAGGGTACAGGAGCTGCGGGTCTCCGACCCCTCACAACTACCGAAATGACAAACGCAGGCAAATTCGCGTTCCATAGAACGTCCATTGGTCCAGTATTCGGGGTGTGTCACCAATTCGAGGTTCGTTGCCGCTTTGAGGAAAAAGGCAGTCACATCTTCGTAGGTCAACATTGGTTTTCTCCGCGCCGCCCATTCTGCAACACCTTGCTGCTAGTTTCCTGTTACGGCGTGCTTCTATATTAGCGATGTGGAATGTATGTGTCAATATTTGGTTTGGTATTTCACACATCACCCTCTAGACAATCTTCTCTTTCATGATTTATTATGCCTTACACACTCAAAAGTGTTTTATCGATCAGGAAAGAGGAAACATCTATGATTGATCTTCGCATTCAGCGACTGGCAAAACTGCTGTCGCATTACTCGCTCGCTCTCAGGCAAGGAGATCGGCTTGCGATACGAACGGAGCCTCTGGGCGCGCCTCTCGTATTGGAACTTATGCGCGAAGCGCTGCGAGCGGGGGCGCATCCCGAATACTTTATCTCCCTGCCGGGAGCGGCGGAAATCATGTTCCAGGAAGCTTCTGACGAGCAGTTGCGCTATATCTCTCCGGCGTTCCGCACGATGGTTGAAGAGTATGAAGCCGCCATCACTATTATCGCGGCAGAAAATACAAAATCCATGAGCGGCATTAATCCTGAACGCATGGCAATCAAGCAACAGGCGCTCAGCGATTTGTCGGCGACACAGTTGAAGCGCACCAACCCCGATGACCCCCACGCGCCCGGCTCGTTGCGCTGGAACGGCGTGCTACTACCAACCAACGCTTCCGCGCAGGACGCGGAAATGTCGCTCGCCGATTTCGAGAACTTTGTCTACCGCGCCTACTTTTTAAATGAAGAGGACCCGGTAGCAAGCTGGCAAGCGTTGAGCACACAGCAGGAACGTATGGTGCAGGGCTTAAAGGGAAAGCGTATCGTGCATCTGCGCGGCCAGGATACCGACCTGACCTTCTCTATCGAGGGACGGACTTTCATCAACGACGATGCCCACTACAATATGCCAGGCGGCGAATTTTTCACCGGCCCGGTAGAGCATACGGCCAACGGGTACATTCGCTACAGCTTCCCGGCCACTTTCCAGGGTCGCTCGGTTGAAGATGTGCGCCTGCGTTTTGAAAATGGCGTGGTGGTCGAAGCAAGCGCGGCGCAGGGCCAGCCTTTCCTGGACAAGATGCTCTCTCTCGACGAGGGAGCGCGCCGCCTGGGCGAGTTCGCCTTTGGCAACAATAAAAACGTGGATCGCTGCATCAAACATACTCTCTTCGATGAGAAAATGGGTGGCACGGTTCACCTGGCGCTGGGCGCGAGCATCCCGCAAACCGGCGGCGTGAACCATTCAGCGTTGCACTGGGACATGGTATGCGACCTGCGCGCAGGCGGCGAACTCTTTGCCAGGGATGGGCAGTTCGTCATCTAATATCATCTGAAAAAGACAAAAATGCAAATGGCGTCGCCATTTGCATTTTTGTCTTTTTATTACAGCATGGGGCGAATGGAGCGGATCGTATAATTAGTCACGCCGCCGGGCGTTGAGACCGTCACATGGTCGCCTTCTTTGTGTCCCATCAACGCTTTGCCAACGGGCGCTTGATCGGAGATCAGGCCGGATTTGGGATCGGCCTCGAAGGTCTCCACGATTTTGAAGGTGCGCACCGCTCCGGAATCGGCCATTACTTCGACCTGCATTCCGATACGCACGATGGGTGGGCCTTCAAAATCAGCGTGCATATCGCCCGTCATAATCTCCGCGACGGCCAGCAGGCGCTCCAGTTGCAGGATTTCGCCCTCTGTTTTGGCCTGTTCGTTCTTGGCGTCTTCGTAGGCGCTGCTTTCGCTGATATCGCCCGCTTTCTTCGCCTCGTGGATATAATCGGCGATCTCTTTGCGTTTGACAGTGCGCAGGTATTCCAGACGTTCTTGCTTTCTCGCAAAGCCTTCTGGAGTCAGACGATACACCTTTTGTTCTGACTTCGACTGCGTTGTATCACTCTGTCCACCAATACTCATAAACTACTCCTCCCTGGTGTCAGGGGAAATGGGGTATACACCCCCCTGAATAAACCATATTTAGACATGAAGCAGATTATACGTGCTGAAGTACCTCACGTCAAGTGATTACGGCACTTTTTTACACAACCGCCAATATTGTAATGGGGTCTACATCCTTCAGAGTGGCGCAAAGTCAGTAGCGACACCCCTTGCGGGTGTCCCGTCTCCCTGGCCGGTGAGCGACCATCGTCCAGTAAGACGGGACACCCGCAAGGGGTGTCGCTACTGGTTCGTGCCTTGCTTTCCGTCAAGGAAGGGAGCAAGCACTGGCAGCAGGAGATCTGCCCGGTAAACAATGTTGTAATGGGTAGCGCCCGGCAAGATGGCAAGTTGTGATGGGATGAGGTTTGCGCCATCCCAGCCTGCATCCTTCAAGCCGCCACCCAGCAGGGT
>DAHVFL010000113.1 GCA_027316975.1 Chloroflexota bacterium
CTCCTGCTCCCGACCAATGAACCTGTTCAATGGGCGGGGAAGATTATTGGGAGATACCTTCTGGTGTTGCGTCATGAGCACTGCTTTCTGCGAATGGTCTTGGCCTTCCCTTCTCGCTCGTCAAGACGCAGATCGCGTCTTTCTAGCACATCATTATATGGGAAGAGATGAGATTTTACCAGCTTTCATGTGTCTGGGAAAGAAACCGGTGAGATCACCACTCAGCCCAATTATGGAGTGAATCACAATGGAACACTTCCCCATTCAGTAGAGGAGCACGAGGGTTGCATACGAACTCTGTCGTTTACTTCATCTATTACTTTGCGGCTGATGACAGTTTACGTAGCACTATCCCTTCATGATGCGGAATACATCGCTATAGATGATGATACATTATATAGTGGCAAAAATCAATGGTTACTGCTAAATTAACATGTTAGACTCGCTTACATGGTAATACCGTCTATTTGACCTGATGGATAGATTTAGCTTATAATATCGCCAAATCCACATCAGGAGAGGGATCATGCAGGAAAAAGAATACTATTCAGTTGAAGAAATCGCGCAAAAGCTTGGTGTATCGGTTGAAGCTGTGAGAGGCTGGATTAGATCGCTCCAATTGCCTGCGTATCGCGTTGGCAAAGAATACCGGATAAAAGTTGAGGATTACGAACAGTTCCTGAGAAATCGCCGCACTACCAGTGACCACTGATGTTTAGGCGTTCTTCCCTTGGGTAGTATAATCTACTGGCCTTGTATTTTACAGTGTGCTTCTCCCAGCGTTCAATAGGGGAGATTGTACGGCGCGAGGAGGAAAAGAGTGAAACTGAACTGGAGCCGATATGCCCCATCCGAGGAAGTAAGCGTCATCACCACTATCGATGTAAATGTAGCAGGTGAACCGTTGCGTATTGTCACTGGCGGTCTTCCCTCACTACTAGGCGATACCATCCTAGAAAAACGCCGCTATATGCAACAGCACTTGGATCACATTCGACGCGCCTTGATGTGGGAGCCGCGAGGCCACCGTGATATGTACGGGACTGTACTGACTGAGAACGTCACACCCGAAGCAGACCTGGGTGTCCTCTTCATGCATAACGAAGGTTATAGCACTATGTGTGGTCATGGAACCATCGGGCTGGTCACGGCTCTGTTGGAAACGGGCGCGCTGCCTGCCAGGGGAAAACATACCCCTGTCAACCTTGACACGCCGGCGGGACTGGTACGCGCTACTGCTCATATCGATGGTTCTGGACATGTTGAGAACGTCTCATTCCTGAACGTCCCCTCGTTTTTGTATGCGCGAGACATAGAGGTGGTGGTTGGCAACTATGGCCGCTTGACCGTCGATATCGCCTTTGGCGGCGCGTTCTATGTTATTGTACCGGCCAGCCAGGTGAGACTGCGTGTATCTCCCGCACAAACATCAAAGTTGGTACATGCTGGCGAGGCCATCAAAAAGGCTGTCAATGCCCATATTCACGTCAAACACCCTGTAGAAGATGATCTGAGTTTTGTCTATGGCACTATACTCACCGATGCACCTGCAGATACGGCGCATCACAGCCGCAATGTCTGTATATTCGCCAACGGCGAAGTGGATCGCTCGCCTACTGGCACGGGTGTTTCCGCGCGCCTGGCCCAGCTTCATGCTAAAGGTGAGATTGCAGAAGGCCAGCATATCGTGATCGAGAGTATAGTGGGCGAGATCAGCGTCTTCGGTGGTTCTGTCGTGGAATGTACGCATGTCGGGCCATTCGAGGCAATTGTGCCGGAGGTCAGTGGCACAGCCTTCATAAGTGGAAGACATGAATTTATCATCGATCCACGCGATCAGCTTGGACGTGGGTTCCTGATTTCATAGCTTCTATACCGGCGGAACGTTGCCTTCTGTAGAAGTTACGCATTACCTTATCTAACGAATCGTTTGATCCTTGTGGCTTACCAGGCTGGTGCGATCCTGGCGGTAACTCTCCTGGTAGGCATCGATTACAATTTTGCAAATCTCCCTGGGGTCGTCGGAGAGCATGAGCAAACCGAGATCGTCGGTGTTGACTTTATTCGAGGGCAGCATGGTATCGCGAATCCAGTTGACCAGCCCGGCCCAGTACTTTGAATCGTACAGAATAACGGGAAAATGATTGACCTTTTTGGTCTGAATAAGCGTTAAGGCCTCGAATAATTCGTCCATCGTGCCGAAACCACCGGGAAAAATGACAAATGCCTCGGCGTATTTGACAAACATAGTCTTGCGCACGAAGAAGTAGCGGAAGTCGAGTGAGATATCCAGAAAGGGATTTGATCCTTGCTCGAATGGCAGCTCGATGTTGCAACCTATCGAGACGTTGCCACCTTCTTGCGCTCCCTTGTTGCCCGCCTCCATAATGCCTGGGCCTCCACCGGTGATGATGCCAAAGCCTGCCTTTGCCAGCAGGCGAGCCGTTTCTACGGCTGCCAAATAATGAGGATCTTCAGGTTTTGTGCGGGCTGAGCCAAAAATGGCGATAGATGGCGGTACCTGCGATAGAGCGTCGAAACCGTCAACGAACTCACTCATGATGCGGAAGACACGCCAGGGATCGGTATGGGTGAAATCGAAATGCAGCGCGCGTTCAAGCGCGTGTTCCTGAAGCCGCTGCTCCTCCTGCGGCACCGCCTCAGTAGGCTTAACCAACGGTTGGGCCGGGCGGCTGAGAAATCGCTCATCCTCGGTTGTTGATCGTCTTCCTCTATTATTGGTGCGAAAGCGCGAGGATTTGCCATTTTTATTGTTGCCATTATTGCCGTTTAGCGCATTCCTTTTTTCTGAGTTATAATCCCTACTCATCTTATATATGCTCCTCTAGTACAATTTCGACAGGTGTTTCTGCAACCCGCGGCGGTTGCAGTTGCCCTTTCAATATCACGGTCGCGAGTGGCGGTAATGTCAGCACGATCGAATGCGGGCAGGACTGCCAGTACAACGCCTCGCTGGTCACAGGCATGGTATTCACCACTCCTCCTCCTCCATAATGGGCAGCATCGCTATTCAAGACTTCGGCATAGACTCCCGCGAACGGCACTCCCAGGCGGTACTGGTGGCGCACGACAGGAGTGAAGTTACTTATAAAGACGAGCGTATCCTCCTCTTTTTTCCCGCGCCGTTGAAAAGAGATCACGCTGTTGTCGGAGTCATGCGGATCAATCCAGGAGAAACCGGCAGGATCAGCGTCAAGCTCACTCAGAGCAGATTCTCGCGTATAAAAATGGTTCAGATCGCGCAAGTATGCCAGCAGTTGCGCGTGGCGCTCATCACCTGGCGGCGATAGGAGGTGCCAGTCCAGACTTTCCTTATAGTTCCACTCGCTCCATTGCCCAAATTCCGCGCCCATAAACAACAATTTCTTGCCGGGATGCCCCCACATATAGCCATAGAAGGCGCGTAAATTGGCGAATCGCTGCCACAGATCGCCGGTCATTTTATTGATCATAGATCCCTTTATATGCACCACCTCATCATGTGAAAGGGGCAGGACAAAATTTTCCGAATAGGCATACATCAGCGAAAAGGTGATATCGTTATGGTTATAGCGGCGATAAATGGGATCGAGGTGCATATAATGCAGCATGTCGTGCATCCAGCCCATATTCCATTTCATGCTGAAGCCCAGCCCGCCAACGTAGGTCGGCCTGCTCACCAGAGGCCAGGAGGTTGATTCCTCGGCAATCGTAATCGTTCCGGGCTGCTGTCCGTAAACGGCCTCGTTCAACTGGCGCAAAAAATCGACTGCTTCAAGATGCTCGCGCCCGCCATACTGATTGGCTACCCATTCGCCAGGCTTGCGCAAATAGTCCAGGTAGAGCATGGAAGCAACGGCATCCACGCGCAGACCGTCGATATGATATTCTTTTAGCCAGAACAACGCGCTGGCGATCAGGAAGTTGCGCACCTCGCTGCGTCCATAATTAAAGACCAGCGTCCCCCACTCTCTATGTTCTCCCTTGCGTGAGTCAGCGTACTCATAAAGGTGCGTGCCATCAAAGTAGCTGAGAGCGGTGCCATCTTTGGGGAAGTGCGCGGGAACCCAGTCCAGGATTACGCCAATGCCCTGTTGATGCATATAATCGACGAAAAACTGAAAATCTTCCGGTGTGCCGAAGCGGCGGGTCGGCGCATAGTAGCCTGTCACCTGGTAGCCCCACGAACCATCAAATGGGTACTCTGTTATGGGCAGCAGTTCAATATGTGTGAAGCCCAGGTCTTTGACGTAAGCCGCCAGTTCTACAGCCAGTTCGCGATAGGTCAGAAAACGATCTTCCTCCGGGTTGCCCTCGACATGCCTACCCGGTGCGTGCTTCCACGACCCCAGGTGAACTTCGTACATGGAGATGGGGGAGTCCAGCTGCTGGTGTTTACCACGATCGCGCATCCACTCACTATCCTGCCATCGATACTGCGAAATATCCGCCACGATGCTTGCCGTTTTGGGCCGCAGTTCAGCCGCGAAGCCATAGGGGTCGGTCTTATCGACCGTATAGTGATTGTAGCGCGAATAGATGGCAAATTTGTAAAGCGTCCCCACTTGCACACCCGGCACAAAACATTCCCAGATGCCCAGATCATTATGCCGTCGATGCATGGGGTTGGCGCTGCGATTCCAATCATTGAAATCACCTATGACTGAAACACCCATGGCGTTAGGCGCCCATACGGCGAAATTTACCCCCGTCACGTCGTTGACGGTGCGCAGGTGCGCGCCCATCTTCTCATAAATTTGATAATTTTTGCCCTGCCCAAAAAGGTAGAGATCATAATCGCTCAAAAGCGATGAAATTTCTTGCTCTATATTAGCCGCGCTTGACAGCGCTTTTTCCTGTTCAGAGGCACTCATTATTCGCATCCTTACTCTGCATGTTCATTACGAGATAAGCATAACATACATGGGAAGCGTCTAGCATATTTTACTGCCATCTGGCTGACAAAGTAGCCTCTTAGTCTCTACAATTCCTTTCCTTCTAAAAAGATATCTGCCAAAACGCCTTCCTTCGCATGTTGGATATGCCTGGTCAGGCAATCCGCCGCCACATCGATGTTGCCCGCGCGCATGGCAAGCAGGATTTGATCATGTTCATTTAAAGCTATCTCCATCCGTTTGGAGTAGTAGGTGTCTTGCATCTGAAACATAGTGTGTTGGCTTCGCAGTAAAGAAAGGCTGTGAATTAAGCGCCCATTGTTTGATGCACGCATTCTGCTGGCAAAAGGCCCACGCGCTTACCCACGCTACATGTATAACTCGGCATCGCCCGATCTGCTGCGCTACAATTCTCGCTACGAGACGCGCGCATCGCATCCACCATTGTCGGCATAACGCGCCCTGAGCGGCTGCTGGAACCGTTCATCAATTATGAGTAAGTGACCGTTCTCACTCAGACACCGAGCATGTTGTATACTCTCTGCACGACTGTTTTGCGCTTTAGGCTAGCAGGCCAGTAAAAAACTCTGGCAAAACAGAAATTGTGCCTGCTATAATTTCAGTTCACAGGATGATTCATATGCTGCTACCGCTCCCCACTGACCAGGACTTGCCACGCTCGCTGGGCATCCATCGAGTGCTGGAGCCGTGTGGGTCGCTGCCACAGCCAGCCTGGAAGCTCGACAACACACCCATCGCCCAGGTAGGCGAAACACTGGTTGATGTTCACGCGCTGCATATCGACTCGGCCAGCTTTACACAGATCGCCAGCGTAAGCCAGCGCGATCCGCAACGTATGCGAGCACATCTACTTGATATCGTCGCGCAGCGTGGCAAGATGCATAATCCCACCACAGGCTCCGGTGGGGTGCTGATCGGAACGATACTGGAACTCGACGAGCAGTTCGCAGTCATGCATACGCTGGCTATAGGAGATACCATTGTCAGCCTGACCTCGCTGAGCTGGCTTCCCCTCTACCTGGAAAGTATCGAGACCATCCACCTTGAGCGTTCTGAAGTTGAGGTGCGAGGCAAGGCCATTTTCTTTCGCAGCAATCCACTGGCGAAATTGCCACGTGACTTGCCGCAGCCTGTTGTGGTAGCGGCGCTGGACGTGGCGGGCGCGCCCTCGCGGGTGTATCAGCTTGCCCAACCTGGCCAGCGCGTCACGGTAATTGGCGCGGGTGGCACTGCTGGACTGCTGACGCTCTGCGCTTTACGGGAGCGGATTGGGCCACAAGGCGAAATCCTCGCGGTAGAATATAGCGAAAGAGCGTTACAAGATGTTGCTGCCCTGGGAGTTGCCGACGTGATCGCGCAAGGTGACGCAACTCAGCCCCTGGAACTGGTTCAACGGACGCGCGACGCCTGCCGGGGCGGCGATTTTCTGGCGGACTTAACCATCAATGTAGTGAATGTTCCCCATAGTGAGTTTGCCAGTATCCTGCTGACAAAACCCGATGGGCGCATCCTGTTTTTCAGCATGGCTACCAGTTTCACAGGCGCGGCGCTGGGCGCGGAGGGCATAGCACGGCAGGTCGAGATGCACATTGGTAATGGCTATATGCCAGATTGTGGCGATGTAGCTTTGCAGCTTCTACGCGATTTCCCCGCGCTACTCTCCATCTTCAACAGGCGTTTCCCTGAAAGACCACCGGCATGACCGATTCCAGCGTTTCTCTTGCGCACATCGTGGCAAAAGCGCGCATTCGACGGCTCTCCCTGATTGGACTCGCTAAAAACGTTGGCAAAACGACGGCCACCAACTCCCTTTTACAGGCGCTGCTCGATGAGAAGCTCTACCAGGCGAGCGAACTGGCGCTGACCTCGTCTGGTCTGGACGGGGAGGCAACCGATGCTATGACGGGCTTGCCCAAGCCGCGCTATATGCCACAGGCCGGATTGCTTGTAGCAACCACACACGAATTTTTGCGCCAGGCCGAAAGAGAAGGGGCGCGTTTCGAGCGGCTGCAACATCTTCCAGGCAGAACCGCCCTGGGGCCGGTTGTACTTGCGCGTGTGACGCAGCCCGGCAGGGTGGTAATCGCTGGCCCGACGTTATTGCGCGATCTGCGTGCCACACTTGACCAGTTTGGCGCATCTGGCACGAAACTGGGTATCATCGATGGAGCGATCAATCGCCTGGGGGCAGCCGCGCCGACCATTACAGATGCATGTCTCCTTTGTGTTGGCACCAGCGTTGCGGCCACGCCCGAACTGGCTGCTCGCCGCTCGGCAGACGTGTTTAAGCGACTTATGACGCCGCAATCGTCTCATTCGGATGCCTATATGAAGCTTCAACTCCATACTCGTCTGCTGTGTTTTAACCCGAATCTGCCAGAAAGCACGCCAATCTCGTACAACCGGCTGGCCGAGCCAGAAAGCGAGGCACGCTGGATAGTTGAACAGATGCAAGACGGCACAGAGAAAGAGAGGGTCTATTTTCTGCGTGGCGCTTTGACCGAAGAGCTTACGAGGGCATTGCTTCAGCAACTTCCGCAGCAATCAACGGACCGGCAGGCCGAATTCGTGGTTGAAGATGCCACAAAGATATTCTGTCACCCGGTTACGCTCTCGCGGTTGGCTGCGCGGGGGCTGAACGCGCGCGTAGCCAGAGTTGTGCGCGTGCTGGCGATTACCATGAACCCCTACACTCCCGAATATAGCTGCACACCTCAGCGCTTTCTCGATACGCTCTTACGCGAACTGCCTGAAAATTGCCCGCCTGTAGTCGATGTAATGTCGGGCATCTTCCATCCTGCGCGAGTGTAACCTCCCGCCGTAATTCTTCTCGGAGGTACAACTATGGAAGCTCATCTCTGCGTTGTACTCTTTTAACGTTTCGTGGTAGCTGATCTATTCGAAAGCGGCACTGATGTAGTCAGCTATCACGCGGCAATTTCTTCTACCCGGTTACATGTAGTTAGTGAAACAACTCGCGGTAACTCCACAGGAGCATTCAGATTATGAAGCACTCAAGAAGTTGTATACTCCTTACCATGGGCCTGGCTCTCGCGTTTGTCCTATCTGCCTGCGGCTCTGCCACTGGTACTGGCCCTTATGGCATTAGCAACACTACGAGTAGCGGGGGTCAAACGCCTGCCACATCATCAGGCGGGTGCGGTCGTTATTGCTCACGTGCATCAACTCCTACACCCGCCAGTACTGGTTCCACTGTCACTATCAAAACCGCAACGATGACCGTGAAGGGCAAATCGATAACCGCGCTGGTCAACAGTAGGGGCATGACGTTGTACTACAACACGTCGGATACCGCCTCGTCGGTATGTAGCGGCGGGTGCGCCAGCGCGTGGTCGCCAGTTCTGAGTACGTCGGTTCCCAGCCCCGTTTCTGCTTTGCCCGGCAAGCTGAGCCTTTTGACCGACGCCAACGGCAGCCAGGTAACGTATAATGGGCATCCCCTGTATACCTACTCGGGCGATAGCGCTCCTGGACAGGTAAACGGTGATGGTGTTAATGGCGTATGGTTTGTTGCCCCTACCACTCTTGCCGCTGCATCGGGGAGCAATTCGAACGGGTATCCAAAGGGTGGCTACCCTGCTTATGGTTCCTGATTAAACACATACATATGCAGCCCCTTGCTGAACGCCACGGAAATAGCATACGCGGCGTTCAGCAAGGGGTTTCTTTTTGCTACCTTCTCAATATTCATTCTATCATGTACAATACAGACACGAACCGACGAACGAAAGTGAGAATGAAGTAACGTGACTAAAGGGCGCGCTCGCATCTATGATGCGCTGGCATTACTGGTCGTCATCATTATCATCGAGGTGGATCAATGGACCAAGGCGCTGGTGGTTGAACGCCTTTCCCCGCCTGATTTTGGACCTCGTATCAACCTGATTGGACAGTACCTGGTACTCTATTATATACGCAATAATGGAGTGGCCTTCAGCCTCTTTGCGAATAGTATTGTACTGATAGGGTTGATTAGTATCGCGATAGGCGTCATCGCGTACATGTACGCACGTATGATTAATAACGGGTCGGTAGTCATCAAGCTTATTTTTGGTCTGATTATCGGCGGCGCGCTGGCTAATATCATCGATAGAGTGAGACATTCGGGCTATGTCATCGACTTTATCGCTTTTAGCATCCCGCAGATCAAATTCTATTTTGCCATTTTTAATATCGCGGATGCAGCTATCTCGGTGGGCGTCTTCCTGCTCTTCGTGACGTGGCTCTTTGGCAGTATTCGTCGTCCACGCACCGCTCCTGATGTGAATTCGTCAGCTCAGAGCCAGGATGAAGCCCTGAGGAACCAGCAGAAGGGTACTCCGTGATGTGAATATTCCACCATTCCAACCAACGCTTTCAGACGATAGCCGTATCATGTCCATTTCATCAGAGGATGTCGGCCAGCGCCTCGATCGCTATCTGACAACTATCCTGAGCGATCTGTCGCGCACTACGGTGCAACAATTGATCGCCAATGGTTCGGCGCGGGTCAACGGGCAGAAAAGCAAACCAGGCTATATGCTACGGGACGGCGACGAAATTCAGATTTCCTCGACCGCGACTGTGGCAGTCGCGGTTCGGGTCAGACCAACAGCTATCCACCTGGATATTGTTTATGAGGATCAAGACCTGCTCGTCGTGAATAAGCCAGCAGGGATGGTTGTGCATCCGGCCCCCGGTCACTATGACGATACGCTGGTGAATGCGCTGCTAGCTTATTTGCCCGCGCTGCAAGAGTCCAATGAGTCGATGCGCCCCGGTATCGTTCACCGCCTCGACAAGGATACCTCTGGCCTGATTATGGTTGCGAAAAACGCGCGCGGGCAGGCCGCGCTTCTGGAGCAAATGCAGCGACATGCTATTATCAAGCGCTACCTGGCGCTGGTTGACGGCAATGTGGCGCTTGACCAGGGGAGCATCGACGCGCCCATCGGTAGAGATCCGCGCCACAGGCAGCAGATGGCAATAACGGCGGTTGGCAGCCGGGAGGCGCGCACGCACTTCAAGGTGCTGGAAAGATATGCTCGTCATACGCTGCTTTTGTTACAACTGGAAACCGGGCGCACGCACCAGATTCGCCTGCACTTGAAAGCCATCGGCCACCCGGTCATGGGAGACCCGGTCTATGGGTCTGGCAACGTTTTCAAACGAGCGCCGCTGCATCGCCAGTTCCTGCATGCCTGCCAACTGAGCTTCACGCATCCGTTCACGGGAGAAACCATTGAAGTAGAGGCCCCGTTGCCAGCCGATTTGCAGGCTGTGCTCGACGAAAAAAAATACCTGTAAAAGTTTCCTGTAGCCGACTGGCATATCGGATGGCTCTATGGTATAATCTTAATGTGAGCAAAAACGAACTTTCTCCTATCCACAATGTGAATTAACGTAACCAGGACAGCGCCTACGTCCTTATTATTTTTTCCGGTTGATGTAATATTACGTAGTGTTACGTTCAATTTATTGTGAGCTTTCTCCACCTGGGGCGTCCAGGTTATAGCTTGCATACAGGTCATCTCTGTCCGGCTATTTCACCAGTGTTATCATTTTATCTCAGTCGTCCTTACTTGCCATGCCGAAAGGAGTACCCTGACCATGCCAGTACTCGAATCAACCGATCACATTGTCCCGCGCAGCATTTTGCCTCATCGCCCCATCACAGGCGATGGCAAAAAGCCTGGCAAGAAAACCACTACAGAGAGTACCATTATACCTGTAGCTCAACGCGCCTCGCGTCTGAAACCGAAGCAAACCGAGGAGAATGAGCCAGAAAAAAAGAAAGATAGCGCTATCGATCACGATGATGAAGTGGTTGAGGAGTGGACACGAGACGCCACGGAAGTTGGGGAGACGAAACGCGCTCGCGCGTCATCCGCGCAACCAGCAACTGGTACCGGGCCGAAGAAATTGCCGAAGACCCCGCTTCCCGCCGGGCCGATCAAGAAAGCCAGCCCACGGCGCAGTCGTTTAGCCCTGCGCTCGCACCCGCTTCTGTTGCTGGGCATCGGTATGATATTCATGCTGGTGTTATGGACGTTGCTGACGCTGGCCGCCAGTTGGTGGAACACGACATGGGACGATATCCGTTACGGACGCCCGCGTACCTACCAGACGGATGTAGTCGTTGGTCATAATGACTCGGCAAGCAATCCGAGCCACTTTATCGCGTTGAACCTCAACGGGCGTATCGAGGTGATCGAGTTTCCCGGCGGCGATGCTTCAAAAGCGCGTATCTATATAGGCCCGCAACTCTACGGCAAGGGCCAGGAACTTATCCCGGTCACACTCACCTTCGTCGATGTCAATAGCAACCAACGTCCCGCTATGGTTATCCGTTTTCAAGATACTCGCATCGTCTATATC
>DAHVFL010000114.1 GCA_027316975.1 Chloroflexota bacterium
GATGATAAGCTGGTCATACTCGAAGATCATACCATTGAGCGTCACAGGTACCTCGTCCACCAGCAGCCCACCTGTAAGAATCACCGCCTCCGAACGTGAGATAACGCCAATAGTGCGTAATATCCGCGGGTCATTCCATAGATGATTGAAGATTCGCACATTGGGGTAGCGCTTTTCCCGCTCCTGAGCCGTCGCGCCCACCAGTCGGCCAATGGCCTCCTCCGGCATAGGCGGGTGCGTGCCAGGCGCGATCAGATAGTCTAGCTGCGCGACACGCCCCCCCAGTTGTTCGTACAAAAGGCGAAACATGAGTGGAATAGGAGCAGTGCGCGTGCCGTCTGGAATAATCACCAGCACGCGCCTGGAATCGACCTGCAAAGTATCACAAGCCTGGGCTATCAAGTCGCGCGCGTCTTCTTCTGTTAGCGTATCGGTCGTGGAGCCTTTGCCGATCATGGCCGTTTCCCTTAGCGATCAAAGCCGCTCATGTCGTGTCACCCTGAGCGTAGCGAAGGGTCTGCGTGGCCGGGTACCGAGATCCTTGGCTGTGCTCAGGATGACACGACATTCTCTTCAAAAATTCATCATGGAACTTCACTTCTTACCAGATTATACTACTTTACACGCCACCGAACGCCGAAAAGCCACCATCAACGGGTACCACAACCCCGGTAACAAACGCTGATGCCGGGCTGACCAGCCATAACAGCGTCCCTACCAAATCCTCCGGCGCGCCAAAGCGTGACATTGGCGTATGATTCAGGATGGCTTGCCCGCGTGGCGTCCATGCTCCGCTTGCTGCGTCGGTCAGCAAAAACCGATTCTGCCCGGTCAAAAAAAATCCTGGAGCGATAGCATTGACTCGAATACGCGGGCTATATTCCTGCGCCATATGCACTGCCAGCCATTGCGTGAAGTTAGCAACAGCAGCTTTTGCCGCGCTATAGGCGGGGATGCGCGTCAATGGCCGCAGCGCGTTCATCGAGGCGACATTCACGATACAGCCCTGGCCGCGTTCCGCCATTGCGTGTCCGAATACCTGGCAGCTCAACAACGTGCCGGTAAAGTTCAAGGCAAATACGCTATCGATAGCCGCCCTGTCCAACTCGAAAAAGGGATTGCTTGCCGATGTCGTTGCCTGTGGAGCATTGCCCCCGGCCGCATTGACGAGGATATCAAGCGGGCCAAATGTCGCCGTCACCTGCTCAAGCGCGCGTTGCAAATCAGCGCGTTCAAGCACATTGCACGCTATAGCAAGCGCCTGCCCCCCTTGCGCCAGAATCGCTTCGACCACCGCCCTGATCTTCTCTTCATGCAAACCAATCACCACAACCGTCGCGCCATCCTGTGCCAGCCCATAAGCCATCGCGCTTCCCAGCACTCCGCTCCCCCCGGTAATCACAGCAATCTGTCCCCGTATATCAAAAAGCGTATTTACCATCTAAACCCTCCCACTCGACACATCTGTGCAATCCGCTTCGTAGTAGGGTAGGGGCGGCGGCTCTGCCCCCGTCCTGGCTTTCCTGGTTCCGCTCGCGCCCTGGCATTCCCTGGTTCCGCTCGCGCTCTGGTTGCGCCCCACTGGGACTACCCCGCCACTTCCATATGCAAAATCTTCAACCATATCTCTTGCTTACCCTCCCCGTTGAACTTATCCCTTGTTGGTTCCAGGCAGAATATGACGTTCACAAGCGAACCCTCTGGATACATAGCGATGAAAGGCCCTTTGCGCAGGTACGTGCCATCAAACTGGCTCTCGTTGTAGCGCAGGCGCACCCGAAGATGGCGCCTCTCCATTCCACTGGCCCAGATGCGTGTCAGGCGCGCTCCATCTAGTCGAAATACAGGTTCGGGATTGCTCGCTCCAAAGGGACTGAGCAGGTCAATTTTTGTGTAGGCGTCGTAAGTAAGTTGTTTCTCCGGTTTATTGATAACGATATCAACCATATGCGACATGGCAGGCAGGCTCGTCTCTTGCTCTACCACTACTACGGTCAGACCGGGTATTTCCCCTGTTTCTCCTGCCTCGACTTCTCCTCTTATGCTATTGGCCGGCGCGTTGTTTCCCTGCCAGCCCAGCAAGTGTTCTCGCAAAGCTTCGATGTTGCTGTTAAGGATAGTGAAGCCCGCCGCCTGAGCGTGTCCGCCGTGACGCTCGAATAGATCGGCGCGATTGCGCAGGGCCTCGATGATGTTGTAATCGCCGTAACTGCGCGCAGATCCCCGGCTGGTCGAGTCGTCCTGGCTGAGAACAAAAACCGTGCGCTTAATCTCCTCCGAAAGCCTGCCGGCTACCAGCCCGATGATGCCTTCGGGCCACGCGCTTTTATCGCCATAGACCAGCACCACCGGATTAGCGGTCTGCCCTTGCGCCTGTTCGCGCACAAGCTTCATCAGTTCCTCGGTGATCTGCTGGCGCGCCTGGTTGAGTTCTTCCAGTTCTTTCGCGCGTGCCTGCGCTTCTGCCTCGTCGTCGGTAGTCAATAGCTCAAAGGCGATACTGGCGTGTTTCATACGCCCGGCTGCATTGATGCGCGGCCCCAGCGCATAGGAGATGTCGCGTTCCCGTATTTTGCCCGGTTGCAACCTGACAATCTGTATCAACGCCTTCAGCCCGGCGTTGGTCGTCCGGTTCAATTGCTCCAGGCCCAGGCGCGCCAGCGTATGGTTCTCGCCAAGCAGTGGCGCAACGTCGCCTATAGTACCAATTGCAACCAGGTCGAGCAATTGGCGCGCTTCTCCCGCGCGTCCATACGCGCGAAATAACGCCTGCGCCAGCTTAAATGCAATCCCCGCGCCGCACAGGTAACGTTCGCTATAGGTGGAGTCTTCTCGCCAGGGGTTAATCATCGCAAATGGCCGGGGGCGTGGTTCAGGTGGGTGATGATGGTCGGTGACAATAATTTCGATGCCGAGCGTTTTCGCGTACTCTACCTCTGCCACATCCGAACTGCCGCAATCTGTCGTAATCAGCAGCTTCGTTCCCCTCTCCTGAAGTCTATCAAGCGCTTCCTTGCTCACACCACGCGCATCCTCGATACGGTGCGGGATGACGTAGTCCAGCGGCCCGTCCGGCTGCTTGAGCGCTCGCAATGCTCGCATGAGCAAGGCGGCGGAGGTGACGCCATCAGCGTCGAAGTCCCCAAATAGCGTGATGTGTTCGCGATCAGCAAGGGCGCGTTGGATGCGTTCAACCGCTCTTCCCATATCGACCAGGGTAAGCGGGTCGGGAATATCTTCAAAACGCGCCGCCAGGAAACGCTGCATAGCTTCCGCGCCCGTCACACCGCGATTGAAAAGCAATTGCGCGTGTAACGGCCCTATACCCGCCTTTCCAAATTCTTCAAATTGCGCCTTACCCGGCGGTGTATGAACGCCCCAACTTGCTGCTAATGAAGCCACCTGTTTTATCCTTTACATCGCTCATTCCGGCAATAGCCTGCGAAAAACCTCGTTACCCAGCAAACGGCCGCGTTTGCTCAAGCGCAACCAGCCCACTGCATATTCAAGCAGACCGGCTTCCTTCACCATACGCAGGCGGTCGCCCACGAAGCTGGCGAAAGGCGCGGCGAACCGCTCTTCAAACGTAGGCAGATGCAAGCCCTGAGCGGTGCGCAAAGCCAGGAATGCGGTCTCCGACATTTCTTGCACTTTCTCAATCGTTTCGCTCTCCACCACAGGCAATTGCCGCCTTTTCAGTGTATGAATGTAACGCTGCGGGTCGCGTTCGTTCGAGAAACGTTTGCCCGCGAAGAACGAATGCGACCCCGCTCCCATACCAATGTAGGGGAGGTTTCGCCAGTAAGTCAGGTTGTGGCGGCTCTCGTGTCCCGGCAAAGCCCAGTTCGATATCTCATAGTTGACGTAGCCAGCCGCCTGTAAGAGTTGATCCGCGTACTCATACATATCGGCGCACAGGTCCTCATCGCCGGGCGTGATACGCCCCTCCTGCGTCCAGTCGAAGAACGGCGTGCCTTCCTCGATAATTAGCGAGTAGAGCGAAAGGTGTTCCGGGCGCAGCGCCATCGCCTGGGCGAGCGTCTCCTGCCACTGGCGCATACTTTGTCCCGGCAGGCCAAACATGAAGTCCAGGTTCACCGAGGTGAAGCCAGCCGCGCGCGCGGAGCGTAACGCCTGGGTGATCTCTTCAGGCGTGTGAATGCGCCCCATCTCTTTAAGCAGTTGCTCGTCGAAGCTCTGCGAACCCAGGCTGAGACGATTGATGCCGGCTGCCCGCAACCCGACCAGTTGTTCGAGAGTCAACGTGCCAGGATTGGCTTCCAGCGTGATTTCAGCATCTTCATCAAGCGCGAAGGCAGCGCGACAGGCATTCAGCAAACGCCCAACTTGCGCAACCGTCAGCAGACTGGGCGTGCCCCCGCCGAAAAAGATCGTGCGTGCCCGCCGCAAACTTCCATCAGCGTGTTGCGCCTGCCCTCCCGCCAGGGCAATCTCGCTCACCAACGCGCGTACATATGGTTCGCGCAGTGGCAGAATCCCTGCATAGGTATTAAAGTCGCAATAGTAACAGCGGGTATGGCAGAACGGAATATGCAGGTAAAGCGAGACAGTTTCTAAAAGCTGTTGAATAGATGGTGTGTATTGTAGTTTTTGTTCGGGTGCGCTTGTTGTCATATAAAATCTCAGGAAATCGAATGCATATTAGCAGGGCAAGCCAGGTCGTACAGGGTAGGGGCGGGGCTTGCCCCCGCCCTGGTAATATCATCTGCCCCCGCCCTGGAAACACCTTCCATCACGGAAGTTACGGCAAAGGATTCGATCCGCCAGGCGATGAACTCGGCGCACCCACCGGCAGTATCGAAGTCGGTGGCAGGTTATTCGCATCGGTCATCATATTCGCATCGGGCGTCGAAAGCACATTGCTCGGAAGAGCCTTGAGTTCGACCAGCCAGTTCGACAACGCGCTGGTCTTCAGTGATTGCAGCGTCTTCGCGTCTATCGCGCGTGCCGGGTCGATCGATAAAATTTGCACAATGCGGTAACTACCGTTCTCCACCAGTACCGGGCTGATCTGGTTGATGGTGCGCGCCGGGTCGAATATCCAGTTGTCTACCGTACCCGTACCCTCGGTCGAGGCATATTGCCCGCGTGCCAGCCAGCCCAACTCGCCGCCATTACTGGCCGTGCCGGAATCTTGCGATTTCGCTTTGGCAACCTTGCCGAAGTCGCTGCCGCCATTAGCTCGCAGCTGCGCGAGAATCTTTTGCGCGTTGGCCTTCGTGTCAATCGTCATCGAACGCGCCAGCACCTGGTAGGCAGGCGAAACGATCTGCGATGACAGGTAGTTCTGCATATTATCGCGTCGCAGCTTAATGATCATCATGGCCTGGATATCATCTTTGGAGACGCCTATCTGACCCAGCAGGCTGCTATACGATGTGGCTGTGGGCGTATTGTTCTGCAAATCTTGCAGGGCCTTGTTTATCTGGCTGCTCGATGGGTTGATCTTATTTTGTAGCGCCACGCTCCGGGTTGCCAGCCATTCGCGAATAAGCTCATCATCTTGCAGCCACTGAGCGCTGTCACTCTCAACCTGCGGTTGGGTAAAGATTTGCTGCTCAAGCGGAATAGTGGTTTTCGTGAGCGTATCGATGGACGCGGTCAGGTCCGTGTTTTTGGACTGCGCCGCCTTCAGTTTTTGTTGTGCTGTTTTCAACTGGCTTTCCAGGTTAGTGCGTTGTGGGCTGGGACCAGCAGGCAACGCCTTGATTTGCGCATTCAGAGAAGTGACCGTCTTCGTTTCCGTATTGATGATCGCCAGTTGCTCGGCATCCAGTTTCTGCTGCGAAATACGTTGCGCCGTCAGACCGTTGCGCCCGTTCAGCGCGTTATTCTTAATCAGTGTTTGTAGCGCAACCATCTTGCGAAACTGCGATTGCGGAATCTGGTGTCCATTGACAGTAGTGATAGTCTTCCCCGGAAGGATAATGTTGAAATTGACCCAACTGCCAACAAGCACCACGAACAGCGCAAAAACGGTCAGCGCTGTAAATCCCCAGATAGCGCGACGCTGAACCTGAATCTTTTCTTTGTGGGAAAGATGCTTCCCCCAACCAAAAACAAGCGGCTTCCCATCACGCTTTGCCTCAACACCGCGAGCCGTCTGTCTATTGTAGTGTCTGGCTTTATTCGAGCGCGGCGGTTTCTGGCCGGATGGCCGTTGCGTTGGCCGCTCTGTCTGACTTTTCATAGTACTCCCTTCCTGCTCAAGACACTGGTTAGCGCATACAACAGCAAACACACCAAAGAATTACTATCCTTCAATCTTACAAATAGCACACAAACCAGCGCGTTACAAGCCCGAGCGGCGCGAACTCATGTGAATCACAACCAGGGCGGGGGCAAGCCCCCCGCCTTTTACTGGTAGGTTTCTTGAAACGCGTCGGTCGCCAGAGGCTGTCATCCTGAGCGCAGCGAAGGATCTCAGTGCGGCACAGTGAGAGATCCTTCGCTGCGCTCAGGATGACACCTCTGGCGACTGCCTGTTGTAAACAACCTCCCAGTGAAAGGCAAGCCCCGCCCCTACCCTGTACGATCTCAGTCGCTCCGCGTAGTAGGGTAGGGGCGGGGCTTGCCCCCGCCCTGGCAAGGTGTGTCCCCGCCCTGGCAAGGCTTGCCCTCGCGCCATGACTCGTGTGTTTACGCATATGCGCCTGCTCCTACATGCCCCGGATATGTTCCGCAGTGTAGGGCAGTAGCGCCATATGGCGCGCCTGTTTAAGCGCAACCGTCAGCCGGCGCTGGTGTTTCGCGCACGTTCCTGTTTTGCGGCGGGGTTCAATCTTGCCGCGATCAGAAATGTAGCGTTTCAAGAACCGGCTGGCATCTTTGTAATCAATTTCACGCGTATGATCGTGACAAAACTGGCAAATTTTGCGGCGCGTTGGCCGCTCGCCGCGCCCACCCGCTCGATCGCGTCGTGGTGCGCCTTCAGATCGTCTTTGCACGGACTGTTCTCCTCATCTTTATCCCTCACACAGCCTGGAAGTCCATCACTGCGCAGGGTCTCAGGTTACTCGTCCGGGAAGTCAGGTAGAAATGGATCGCCGCCGTCGCTGGCACCCGCGCTATAGCCCGTTGAACCGCTCGATGCTGGTTTGGGATCGAGCATCTCCATATCAGTGATAGTAACATCAATAGAGGTACGCTGCATACCCTCACGATCAGTATACTTACGCTGTGAGAGCCGACCCTCAACGTACACCTTCGAGCCTTTGTGCAGGTATTTCTCGCAGGTCTCTGCAAGCTGTCTCCACGCGGAAACGTTGAACCAATCGGTTTCTTCTTTACGCTCGCCCGAACTCGTTTTGCTATAGCGGTTGACCGCGAGCGTAAATTTTGTGACAGGAGTGCCATCTGGTGTGACTTGCAATTCAGGGTCTTTTCCCAGACGCCCGATCAGCATAATTTTGTTCATGTCCGTCAGTATCCTTTCAAAATCAGGGATGTTTTGACAACTCCTACACCGGTACCGTCTGAACTTCCCGCACGCTTGTACTACGCCTCAGGTGTTTCTTCTTCAATAGCGGATGGGACGTACTCCATCTCCTCCGGGGAGAGTGCGATGGGCGCTTCATCTTCAGCGCTTGCTGGAACGTTCTCCGCTTCAACTGCCGCGGGGCTTCCCGCGTCAGGGGCAGGAGTCGCGCTCTGCACCTGGGCTGCCGCGGCTGCTTGTGCTGCCGCGCGTGCCTCGCGCTCTTCGCGTTCCTTCTGCGCAATCTTCGGATCGCGCCGGATGATGATGTGCCGGAGTACTTCCTCGGTTACTTTTAGATTGCGGTCCAGTTCAGAAACGGTCTCAGGAGTGAGAATCATATCAAAAAACACATAGAAACCGTCGCGTTGATGCTCGATGGGGTATGC
Source organism: Chloroflexota bacterium (assembly GCA_027316975.1). Lineage (GTDB taxonomy): Bacteria > Chloroflexota > Ktedonobacteria > Ktedonobacterales > Ktedonobacteraceae > CF-113. The sequence continues at coordinate 7,888 of DAHVFL010000114.1, forward strand.
TAGCCGGCGCCGCCCCCATTGATTAATGCGCACCACCTGACCATCATTGGTATTGACGATCTGCTGGATGCGTTCTAGTATAGAGCTGTTTTGCTCTTCGCTGACTTCGGGGTTGAGGATGAAGCCGAGTTCATAATCACGCCTCACGAAGCCACCTCCTTCCTCTGGGTTTGCTTCTGGTCAATCGCTCATAAAAGTATCAGCCGACTGCCAGAGCAGGTGGAGCATGGCAAAATTGCCAGTGCAGTGAACGAATACCGCCACAATTGAAGCGGCCTTTTCCTTTTTACATATGCCTGCTCTCCTCTACAGGAGATGCCTTCTCGACACACTCCGCCACTTCTATGGCGATGGGTGGCGAAAGCACCTCGCTATTATAACATTGTCCGTGCTATCTGACAATACACCCTTTTGTGTTTTGGATTGAACTCCTGACTGCTTATTCTCCGCGCCTGGCGAAAAAACGGTAATAAGATGATTCACTGCATCTGTGCATGTTGGGAGAATGCTCTTTCAAAAACAACCCTTGTGGTGACACTACATACCTAACCGCGTAGCAGCAGGCGAAACTGGGAGTTATAATGCGAATCGCACGTACTGCATGAAACCGCCTGTGAATAACGCCGGGTGCGTGGATACTCTTTGCCGCAGTTGGGACACTGGTAAAGGTAGCGAATGGGATGCCGTTCGCGGCGCTGGTGTTCGCGGCGCGCGCTTTCCTCGCGCAGCAGGTTGCGCAGTTCTTCGAGCTGGTAGCCGGTCACGGCAGCTTCATCGGCTGCGATAGAGTCATAACCATGATGTCGATGGCGGCGCGGCGTGCCTCGCACGCGGTCCGCCAGGTGAATCAGTTCGTGGGCCACCGTCACCTCGATGGATTGCGGCTGCATATCCGGTTCAATGAAAATAAGATGGCGATGTCCCGGCGGGCGTTTAAGCGCCGTGTCCGTGAAGCCAGGCAGGGAAGCGTGTTTCTGTCCTTTCGCCCGCGAAGTGATTGGCGCAGGTACATAACAATAGCAACCGAGCGCAAGCATATTGAGGCGTTTTCCCGTCCACCGCATATATTCCTGGCGATCCTGGGTAATCGCCAGACCCGCCAGTTCCTGATCCGGCAGGCGCAGCTTCTGCCAGTAATGGGTCAGCCAGCCCGCAATAATCGGACTGCCGTGTATGATTGGATCAGCCTGCCTGGGGGGTGGCGCAGGCAACCCAGATCGTCGTTCAGCAACCATCGTGGCTGCATTTCTCCTGACTACTCGAATACAAAATCTATAGTGCGCGGCAACTCAATGCCATCATGTTCGTATAGCCAGTATAACAGGTTTTAGAGGAGAAAGCTACATCGCTGCCCTGCGTTGGGGCAAGCCCCGCCATGGTCGTCTTTCACTGGCAGGTTTTTGAGGAAAGGACCCGGCCAGGAGAAAGGTGTCATCCTGGGCGCAGCGAAGGATCTCTCACCCGCCCTGGTCGTCCCGTCCCGGTCCAACCCTACTATTGCGCGTTCGGGACGTTGCCACGCCGCACGCGTTCAACCTTTGCAGCGATCACCACTCCCTGAATCACAATAAACGCCAGTATTACCGGTGCCTGTTATACGAAAACGGGCAACAGACGTAGTATCGTAGTGGCGACTGCACTGGTCGCCATGTTGGAATGCCACTTGACACCTCTTTCATAGCGGCGTAAGATAATTTTCATAGAAGGCCTGAGTCTCTCCTTGAAGGAGTTCTGTATGTCGTTTCAAATCTGTATCAAAACGGAGAAGTCTCTTCCACAACTCGCTACAGAGATACGTAATCTCTTCTCTCTGCCCCCATTCAAACAAAACGTCTTTTCTGGAGAACCCTATTACCAGTTCGAGCTGTTAGGAATGCTTGTCCTCATTCACTTCTCCGACGAAGAGGACCGCGACCCCGAAGTGATGAGCTATCCCTGCTGCTTCGATCTGCAAATGTCCTTTACCGAACATGAACTTGACACAGATTCGCTTGAGTACCGCCTTCAACCCTACTTCGCCCAACTTTTGAGTTTCCGGCTTGGCCTGGACACCGCTTTTCACGAAAAACGAAAAGTAGACCGCGCCTGGCACATACGCTATCGCTTCTACTCGAAAAATCTCCGCTGGAATCCCGATATTCTCTACGGCGAACCAGGCTGGCAGCCCGCCGTTATCGAAGGCACCCCTGGCCCCTGGCGCTCCATGCACCCCGTCTTTTAAGCGTCCCTCCTGTGAATTGACATATGCTCATCAGGCTTGTACACTTATCATACAAGGTATGATTGTTTTCCTGACAGGCTCGTAATTCCTACGACACGGAGGCGCATCGTGAGCATCTTAGATACCGTCGTTGGTCAAGAACTTCCCGGTATGGTCAAACCTCCAATTTCACAGCATCAGCTCAACCGCTACGCTGAAGCATCGGGTGACTTCAACCCCATTCATCTCAACGAAGAGGCGGCGCACCGTGTAGGGCTTGATAGCGTCATTGCTCAGGGGATGCTGAGTATGGCCTTTCTCGGACACTATATTTCGCTACTGATTGCCTCCGATCCGCGTGCGCTCATAACCAACCTTAAAGTGCGCTATACAGGCATGGTGCGCCTGGGCGACACGCTCACATGCTGCGGTATGGTGAAGAACAGCGCCAACCGCGACGGGTACACCTCCATCACCATTGAATGCCGGGCGCAAAACCAGCGTGGCGAGAAAGTGACCGTTGGCGAAGCCAATGTTGTCGTTCCTCAGACTCAAACAACCGGGGCAAATGTATGACCAGAAACAAACTCCACATGGAAGTAGAAGATTTGCGCGTCATGTACGACCTGTCAATCTACAACTGCCTGCACTTCGATCCCTATACCGCCTTGATTTACGAGGATGTGCAACGACAGGAGACCCGCCAGTATACCAATATCGAGATTGCCAGGGAAGCTACCCAACTTGCAGCCGGTCTGCGTTCGTTAGGCATCGAAAAGGGCGACCGCGTCATCGTCATGATGCTGAACTGCCCGGAAGTGATCACCGCGTACCAGGCCATTTCGCGCGCCGGCGCCATCATCATCCCCGTCATGCCCCTGCTCAAAGCGCCGGAGGTGCATTACATCGCGCAAAACTCCGCCGCCAGAGCCATCATCACCAGCCCCATCCTGCTGCCGCTCTTACACGCGGCCTTGACCGGCGTTCCTACCATGCGCTACATCATTTCTACAGGCGACGAAGTGGTCGGACCCCATAGCGGGCATGAGGATGGACGCGGGCGTGAGGATGGACGCGATAAATCGCGTCCCTACAAGGTCATATCCTATAATGATGTAGGGACGCGATTTATCGCGTCCGCCCCCGCGTCCGCTATGGGGTCCGCCCCCGCGTCCGCTATGGGG
>DAHVFL010000115.1 GCA_027316975.1 Chloroflexota bacterium
CGCTTTAGTCCTTTACTGCTGATCGCCTGATAGGTATACGTGAGGAGGTTACGCCCTTTAACCTTGTCTTTGTATTTGGGCAGTTTTGGCTCTCCTAAAAACTTTGAGGGGTCATAGTGGTATCTCTTACGCGCCTCAAAGAATCCCTGCCAGCACTGGTCAAGCTGGCGTAACACCTGCTGGGCGACTTTGGCAGGCAGGGCGCGATAGGCCTCATGGGACTGCATGAGTTTGTCCATCTCGTTATAAGAGAGATAGCGACCCTCGAAAATATAGGCTTGTCTGATCTCGTAGTTAGCCGCATTGTAGAGGTTTTTAGAGGCAAAGGCCGCTTCATCGATCACGCCGTAGCGTGGATCGGTGCGATCAATCACATGCTGCTCTGTCAGGTGCATCGTCTTTGTCCTTCTATCCCACCAGCACGACGAACTTGATGTACATGGCTTGAGGAAGTGTACCTGGTATGCTCGCTTGTGAGATCAACCCTGTTCGTAAGAGAAACATTCGCGCTCGATCAGGTGTCTCGCCTGCTATTTTCTCGGCTAAGTACTGTTCATATGTCGGTTCAAGTTCAGGGCGATGAAGTGGCTGGGATTCTGCCGGCTGTCGTGATGGCCGACGACGTGATCGGTCTGATAGGTGCGGGGGCGTCCATACGCCCAGTCGTTGGTGGTGGTCGTCCACCAGTTGCCCAGCCAACTCAGCGCCATAAAGCCCGGCAGCATGACCAGCATGGAGAGTCCCACAACGATGAGCAACCGCCCGGTATCGCGGTGGCGGCGCGGCAGTACGCGCGTTTCCAGCGGATTGCGGTCCAGGCGTCGAGCGGTGGTATGGGAACGCGCTCGTCCCGGTGCGTCTATGCCATAATCCGCATCGTCACACACCGGGGGGCGCGGTGAACGTTGGGACCGCGCAACTGGCGGGGTGAAATCATCTGTGAGGTAAGGTACATCTTCGGGATGATGGTGGATCGAATGCCCGGCGCGATGGATACTGCCAGCAGGCGCGCGATACCGGGTGGAGGTGGACGATCCCCCCACCTGGCGCGTCTGGTCAAAGCGGATCACATCCCCGGTGTACAGGGGAACGCCTTTTTGTTCGTTCATTGCGCTTCCCCTCCTGGCCCATGCGCGGGAAAGAGCCGCTGCATCTGTTCGCTGAGCAACGAATGCGCTATGGCCCACACGCGCACGCGCTGCGAGAGGGTGTAGCCAATCAGCGTCTCCAGTTCCAGTTCGGGCGATGCTGACTGCTCATCGCGTTCACTCATGAGAGGCTGACCCGCCTGCTCGACTAACGCGCGTGCCGCTTCAAACCAGTGGATAGCCGCGCGGCTCAAGGCGTCGATGATGGCTTCCTGTGTCACAAACAGCGAGAACGAAGCGGGGTCAGCCGCCGCGCTCCTGGAGAGGGCGGACTGCGGCCAGATGGGGGCGGGCCAGTTCAGATTGTGGAGGGCTTCGCGCTCATCAGCTAACGCCGCAAATGCCGCGCTTGCGGCAAGCAAGGCTTGCCGGCTGGTGGCTTCTTTGCCGAAAGCGGCCCACAATTCGGTTAAGGGGCCAAGTGGCATCCAGGGCGCGGGTTGTGCGGGCGGTAGTTGCGGTGCTGCATCAGCATGTGGAGAAGCAGCAAAGAAGGTGGTCATGCTTGCGCCTCCTCATGATTCTGCTCAGGGGTGTGTTTCGTGCAGTTAAAGGGATGTGCGCCCTTTGGTGGATTCGCGGTGCAACCGGGACAGTAGCCCTTGAGACCGCACTCGGTACACTGCTTTTCCCAGGACATGCCGATCACTTCCCAGGTATGCCCGTAATACCAGCATAGGAGCGCATTCGGTTTGATGGGTTGTGCGGGTATCGTCGTTGCTCGCTTGTAACGTTGTGGGAGGCGTGTCTTGCTCTCTTCACCCCAGAGTCCTTTCATGTGCATATGTCCTTTCTTGACTTGACATCAGCGGGTCTCCTATGCGACACTGCACCTAGAGAGATCCAACTACCTGATCGGTTGTGTGTGGTTGCTCACCCATTCGGCCTCCTATGCTGCAACACGGTAGGCCTTTTACATCACCTCCTTTTATGACAGCTACTATCCGTCAGCTTGCGACATATTACGTCAATGTCTACTGTAACACATATTTGTCCGACAGTCAAGATGTGTTACTGACATCTACTAATAACTCGAACGGATTTGACAGAGAGTGAGTTCAAAGGCGGATTCAGTCTTGAGAACAGGATTCGTAGCAACAAGCCAGCAGAGCAGTGTTTCTGATTTATGAGTGGATCTCAGGTGTCAGTCAGGTATTGATACGTTATGACAATATATGTTATTATCAGTCCACTAACAATTCGAGGTAAACATGACAAGCCAAGATTACAATGAGTATCTAACTCCTGAAGAAGCTTGCGCTATTTTGGGTGTATCACGCAGAACTCTTGAACGATATGCCGATTCTGGACGTATTAGAAAATATCGGCGTGGAATTAGAAATATTTTTTTCAAGCGTTCGGAAGTTGAGAAGCTAAGATCTAACCTGACAGAAATTCGCCCCGAAGATGACGATGAATAGGCTATGGACAAATTGTTCTGGTACTAGCTAACAAAAGTGGGGTGTATGCCTGCGTAGCATTGGTCAGCTTATATTCCCGAAGATTCGGCGAGATCAACAGAGTTAATGAATGATTTTCTCGAAAAAGAGAAGAAATCAGATAGCGATTTATCATTTCCTTGACAATATTAAGGCATGATTTAATCGCTGATGACATATCTTTTTGAACGCACCTGAACCATATTCAGGAATAAAACAGCGTATCTCTGGCCTAAAATCTGCGGTGAAACAGTGTTTTATTATAAACACTCTATTTTTGAAACTTGGTCTAAGATAGTGTATACTAGCGCAAACATAAAAGTGCGTCGAAACTGTATGTATGGAGTACACTCCATTTTCTCGAAGTATACAACAGCCTGTGAGCGGGAACAACAAGGAGTCTCGGTATGAATGTAAATAGCGGCGGACCTCACATTCTTTTATTTGAGCGAGATCAACAACTTACAGGACTGCTCATAAGCGAGTTCCAACTGGCCGGCTACGAATGCCACGCCGCCCGTACAGCGGTAGAAGTATTTGATGCCATTGCGCGTTTCCCTATCCGCTTAGTCCTGGTAAACCTGGCGCAGGCCGCTGCCAGCCGGCGTGAGTTCTGGGTTGCGCTGGACGCGCAGAGGCGCGGGCGCGGCGTCCAGGTATTTACATTCCGCTGTATGAATCTGGCGGGATACGGCCCCGATGACCCGGATGAACGTTCGCGGGCCGTCCTGACAGATATGGAAGTGGATGGCATGTTGGGCGTAATGAACCTTGTCGATGCGGTTCGCGCTCGCATTCCCGGATCAATCACGGGTACAGGTTCTTTCGCGCGGCTCAATACCCAGGCGCAGTCATCCACCAACGTACAGGACGCTCCCAGAGTAGAAAGCGTAGAACGCTCCAACCGGCAAGCAACCGCCGGCACGCGCCCGGCGCAGCTGACTTCACAGCCAACGGCGGCCATGTCAGCTTTGATGAACTCCAACCCTGGCGGGCCTTCCGCTCCTGCCAGCCCCGGCCAGTCGGAACCGGGTAGTGCTCCCAGATCAGGAATACCAGCGCCAACCTTCACAGACAAGATTCGCGCTGTTATCTATCCCGGCAATCGCAGTTATTCTCCATCGCCCGAGGTCAACTGGGCGCCACATGCAGCGCCGCCGCCTACCGCGCCACCGCCACCGCTTCCGCGACCCATGAATAACCCGGATGTGACAATTCGACCGCCGGTCAATTCCTATACCAGTGACGCAAGCGGCGCAACGCTCGAAAGAGAGACCAACATACAGAGACCCGCGGAACGTGATGCTGGCGTGCCGCCAACGCCATCATTCCAGCAGAGCGCTCCTCCGGCCACGTACAGAGCCGTGAGCAGCCCCGCCGAAACGACGGGGTTGGAACAACTCTCACGCATGGTACGCGAGAACCAGCCGACCTGGCCCACAAGTCCGCCTCCATCAAAAGAACCTGCTGTAATTGCCCAACCAGCGCCAGAGCCAACCCGGGAGCGCGAGGTGCCTTACAAAGGCCCACAAACCGATCAAGTCATCCTGAAGGATGCCATGGTTGAAAACACACGCGCGCAACACGCGCCGCTTATACAGGCACAGCCAGGTGAGCCTAAGTCGATTGGTGATCTACACCTGCGGCCATCTCCCATTGAAGATTTGCCTGTCGAGCGAACCTCTCCCAGACCAGTAGCACAGGTGAACCAGGCCCAGGCGTCAGAAGTTCCGTCCATTACGTCACCCCTGTTGCCTGCCGTACATCCAACGCCAACGCCAGTTTCCAGAGTGCCAGCGCCTGCACAGGGCGAGGCTCGTGAAAAACCCGGGGGAGACGACACGGATCATCAACCGGTGACGATTGAAACAGAGCTGGATAAAGTCGTTGACCGTTTGTTAGTGGAACAACTGCCCGATTTGCCACCGGCGCAGCGCGGGCGCACACCGCCCCCCGCGACCTCGGAAGAGGTACTGTTAGACATCGTGCAAAGCCTGCCACCTATGAATGCGCTGCCGACTCCTCCATCAGCGCCCCCGCAAACACCGGTTTTGAGCGGGCGTGCCACTCGTTCCCTGGGCAATGTGCTGCTTGAAGGACATCTCGTGCCACAGCATCGCCTGGAAGTAGCGCAAAATATCCAGCGTATGCTGCGCGGCGTTGATCTCAACTACCAGTTAGGCGAAATACTCCTGATGTTTAAACTACTCACGCCCGACCAGCTCCTGGCTGCCAGCCTGGTAAGTTACGGCTTGATTTCGGCAGCGCAAATCACTGGTCTTGGGCGCGTGCGCCAGGAGCTACACCTGATGGGTCTGGAATACGACCTGGAGAGTTTGCTGGTACTATTCCGCATCCTCACCCCGGAGCAAATGCGCGAAGTACGAGCAAGCTGGTCATCATAGGCGGGAATAGCCAGGGCGGCGGCTCTGTCCCCACCCTGGTCCCGTTGCCCCCACCCTGGTTAGCGCGTATGGTTTCCGCGGGAGTTTCCAGGAGCTTCCCACAACCAGCGCAGGGCATTCAGGCGCGACGGAGGCGGCGCAACGTAGCGCGGACGTCTTACGGCTGGCGCTCTTGATGCCGCTATCGTTCCTCCATCAACAGTGCCCTGCTCAACATCGTTCAGTAAATCAAGGAAGGTGTTCACGCTCTGCGCTACCCCTTCAACCATTAAATACCCCGCGGGTTTCACAGCGTCTCCCACCAGGTACAATCCCTGCATGCGTGTGCGAGGCGTCAGGTCTTCGCCCTGCGCGATGCGATTGACGGGCCATTCCCCACGATACGCGCTCATTGTAAGGATGCGGCAGTGCGTATCAAAGCTTTCCCCGAAAAGCATATGGAGATCAGCCAGCGCCAGCGCCTTCTCCTGCTCAACATTATTGCTCTGCATCACCTGGTGGCTGATGAGCAGGTGTTTGCCGGGAGGAGCCAGTCGCGGGTCGCTATTGGTGGGCTGCACCATACCTGCAATGCGTTGCGTGTCCAGGCAATACATGATGCCTTTATGCGGAATAAGCGAGACATCACTGAGTATGTGAACCTTCAAACCAATCGCCTCGTGGATTTCTGTAGGGACGCGATTCATCGCGTCCGCTCCCTCCACGTCCTCCTTCGCGGGCAAAGGAGTGGACGCGATGAATCGCATCCCTACACTACCAGGTTGTTTCAAAACGTCGGCCTGGGTGATGCGTTGATTGTTCAACAGGGCATCGGTAGCCCGCGGCCCCAGGTCGCTTACAATCAAGGGCGCGCGAATAATCGTCTCTTCCCCGCTGACCTTGTTGCGAACGCGCACACCTGTCACGTTGGTATCGTCATGCAGGATTTGCTGCGCGTCACAGAGCAGGCGCACTTCCGCGCCCTGTTCAGTGATTGCGCGTTGCAGTTCAGCAGTAAGCGCGCCACAGCCTCCCTGCACAATACCGGGCGCGCCGAAGCGAAACATATTTTTTGTGGTGCGAATAACCTCATCTGTACTGACCTGGTGGAGGTCGAGACTGAGCGCGAAACGCGAGATACGCTCAAAGAAGGCTCGCAGTTCGGGATTGCGCTGCACATGAATGTGGCGCGCCAGCCATTGATCGAAAGGCATATCGCGTTCGCTCGCGGGCAAACGATGGAAGAACATCAGGTAGCCCACGCGCGCGAACCAGAAGAACTGGCGCGGCCCAAAGACTTTGAGTGTTCCCAGAATGCTACGCGAGCGAATTTGTTTGCCGTGGACGTGAAAGGACGCGAAGACATCCGCGTCGAAAAAATGATGTGGCACGCGCAGGCGGCGCAGCATACGAGCCAGCACACCGCTACTGCCAAAGGGAATCATGTGGACAGCGCCTGTACTGACCTGGACACCCTGGAATGTTTTAGCGGTGAATCGCCCACCGCAGTGAGGTAATCGCTCTATTACAATAACACGCATGCCACGTTGCAGCAATTGCGCGGCGCTGAGCATCCCGCCCAATCCCGCGCCGATGATGATAGCGTCGTAGTCGTTTTCGCGCATGAATGTCCCAGGATAGGTAAGACAGGGCAAGAGGCGTCGCCTCTTGCCCTGTCTTACCTATCTGTCTTCTCCGACCAGGCCACGCAGCAGGCTGGTACATTCGGCCAACGTGCTGAGTACGTTCTGGTGAATCTGGAAGACCTTGTTCAACTCGCGAGCCTTGCGAGCCAGTTTAATGACATACTCGATGTCACGCGGGTTGTTCATCACGTCCTCCATCAACTGGAGTAGCTCTGACCATGCCAGTTGTTCGCGTGTGCGCGCAACGTCAGCAATGGTTTTATCCATACGATCGGAGACGGAACGCACTCCTGCGCGAAGCTGACCAGTCGTGTGCTGGATATCGGCCTCGTGGTTGCGCATAGCCTCTTGCGTCGTATTTAACTGCTCCTGTAAAGAGGCGACCTGACCATCGAGAGCCGCCAGGGCAGCAGTCAACGGAGCCACGTCGGGCAAAGAGGGCTGCGGCAGGCTGGTCAAGCGACTGAAGGTGACTCCTGAACTGGTCTCCAACGGCCCGGAAGGTACCTGAGCTGGCGCTTGCCAGACATCATCTGGAATGCTCTTTTGGCTGGTAGCCGGCGGGCTAACGGTCTCGGCAGCGGCTGGTTCCGGAACCGGCGGGGGCGGGGGCGCAACCAAAACGGGCGCGGGCGTCACAGGCACATTATCCTGTTGCGGTGAGGTCTGCTGCACGTTACTGCCTCCATTCATAGAGCGCGTGCCATATTCATCGTCGGAAGAAGCGGTTAAGTTCGGATCATCCTGTGTGCGGAAAGTCATATCCGCCATCATTGGCGGGCTGACAGCCATCGTCGGCATACTCTCAATGTCAACGCTCGATGACGATGAGTGCGCCGTCTGGAAGACCAGTTCATGTTCTCCAATGCCGATATGATCTCCATTTTGAAGAGGGCGCATAGAGGATTCGTCCAGTTGTTGAGAGTTGACGAAAGTACCATTGGCGCTGCGCTCGTCACGAATGGAATACTGCCCGTTCTCGAAAAGAATTGTAGCATGACGGCGCGAGGTCAGCTTATCTTTCGAGAGCAGGATATCGCTGTTGGGCGCGCGGCCTATGCTCATCTCGAACTTGTCCAGCACGTAGTCATGTAAGACCTCGTTGGTATCAGCTCGCAGAATGAGATGGGCCGGCTCCTCAATCTTGTTCATCACGGCAGGGGCTGCCTGGGACGCCAGAGCCGCCGCGCCTGGCCGCATCGTGGCCGCTTCTGCCGGGTCGGCAGCGATGGTAAGCAGGTCTGGATTGCTCCAGACATTCTCTGGTGCCGCTGGCGGAACCCACTCTGTCGGCGCGGGCACTGTTGGCTCAATCATAGCGGCTGCAGCCTGCGGTGAGGGAGTTGATGTTTGCAGGCGGTTACCGCAGTTCAAACAAAAATTGTCCCCCGGCCTTGTTTCGGCGCTGCAAAAGGGGCATTTGTCCATTGTCGATGTTCCTCCCTTTGTTGGAATGTTCAACTAATATGGAATTACATGAAACTTGCGCTCATTATAACAGACTTCAACGTCAAGCGTCGAGTGGCACAGACGAGGAGCGCAGGTTTTTAGAATAATCGCTCCATGCCACCAACTGAACGACGGATCATATTCCGTCTCTATGAGTATATAAACCAGGAAATCACGAAGAGTAGCACGATGAATCCCAGGAATAATCAGCAGTGTCCGCGTATGAGCAGGGCCAGCATACTCAGAAACAGCAGTAGTACTATGGTAATCGCAATCATGACAACTCCAGTACTCAGGATGTTTTTGCCGTGGCATCACCCTGCCCGCCAATGCCCGGCGACCCCCCGCCTGTGGATCGATCTATCCCCTATGAAGCAGGAATCCAGGTCACATTTGATTGCAAGGCGTTAAACGTCTGTTGCAGGTATTCTACGCTTCTACGAGCAGACAACACAATATTGGTCGTACCTTTCGCGCCGGAGCAGAGTTGCAGAGGCACCGGCGTCGGGCTGGCAGTCGCGTTTGGTGTACCCGTAGCCGATGCCGCCGCGCCACTCTTCTGTGTAGTTGAACTATTGGACACACTGCACTGGAAGGTGGCATTCTGTGATGTCAGCGGCGCCTCCGAAATCGTGATCGACGTATGATCTGGCAGCAAATACCCGATAAGAAAACTTCCGCCAAAAGTAGGATCGTGAACCGTCGCCTGCGCGCTTACCAGACAGGTGCTGCGTGGTAGATTCACAGGCAGAAAAACGGTAAAACCCAGATCTGCTTTGGCGACCTTCCAATTAGTAATAGTGGTTGGCGTTCCAGAACCAATCGTAGATGTGGGAGAGCTTCCCACCGTCGCAGTCGCGGTAACCGTCGCAGTCGATGTAGCGGTCGCGGTTGGAATTGCTCCTTCATCACGAAACAACAGGCTGGGCTTACCACACCAGGCCAACTTCGCCAGTGGCACATCAGCCGGGAGCGTCGTTGGGCTTGCTTGCGAAGACGTAAAGGGATTCGAGCATGAAGCGAGCAGTATACCAGCCAGCAGCGCGCTCAACGCCAGGTAAGAAAAGGCATAACGAGACTGTCGCGTTCCACGAGACAGAAAACGGAATACAAACATAGAAAACTCCTCCTCAAAACACAGCCAGAAAGGTGTCTCCTTTGGGAAGCTCTGACAAGCGTCCAAACACCACCCTCTTTTTGACTAGTATATAGTAGTAATGAAAGCAAACCTGTGAAGTAGCTCTCAATTTTGCTACCAAAAAGGACTTTACAGTCCGTGCATTTAGTGTTACCATTACGCACTGCAACCCAATTCTATCAGGATAGCTAGCTGTAATTAACCCGTTTTTAATGATATCCGTCGTTTAATTAGTGAACGACTTTCCCATAGAAATATGCCACGCTATGGTATGGGCAATATGCTCCTACCAATACAAACGCACGAACCTGCCAAACAGTACAGAATGTCGCCGAAGAGGTAACTGGGTGTGAATGCAAAACAAATCTGGCAAACAACCATAGAACGATTACAAACGAAGGTCCAGCCGGCGGCTTTTACGACCTGGTTCCAGGGAACGGACGCCATCTCGTTCCAGGACGGAATCTTTATCGTGCGCGTGCCAACCACCTTCGCCAAAGCTCACCTGGAAGGCCGGTTTCTTGACCTGATTCGCTCAATCCTGGCTGAGGTCGCGGGAGGCCCGGTTGAAATCCGCTTCCTGGTATCAAAAGAGGTGCCCGAAGCGCGGGGTGAGGCGGCAGGCGAGGCCTCGCAAACCCAGCATAAACGCGGATATCGCATCCCGAAAAGCCGCCTTACCTCTCTCGAGCAGGAGAAATCGAAACTGGACGCCGCCTTTGTGGCGAATAACTCCGCCGCCGCGACTTCGACGCGGCCCGTCGCGCATCGTCGCTCTGAAAGAGAACCGGCGGCTGATGACGTAGAAACGGAATTCGAGGCGCAAACTCCACGCGACGATATCAAATATGCGCTGCCCGGCTTACTACCACTCAGTGGCGAGGGCATGTTAAATCCGCGCTATACCTTCAGCACCTTTATCATGGGCAAGTCGAATCAACTGGCGCACGCCGCATCGCTGGCAGTGGCCGAGAATCCCGGCAACGTCTACAACCCCCTGTTCTTCTATGGCGGCGTCGGACTGGGCAAGACCCACCTGCTGCACGCCATTGGACACATTGGCGAAGCCTCTGGCTTAAATGTGCTATACGTGACCTCGGAAAAGTTTACGAACGAAATCATCAACGCCATCCGCTATCAAAAAACCGAAGAATTTCGCGCTAAATATCGCCAGATAGATATTTTGATGGTCGATGATATCCAGTTTATCGCGGGCAAAGAGTCAACCGAGGAAGAGTTTTTTCATACCTTCAATACCCTGCATAGCGCTAACAAGCAGATCGTAGTGACAAGCGACCGCCCGCCCAGGGCCATTCACAGCCTGCAAGACCGCCTCCGCTCGCGCTTTGAATGGGGCTTGCTGGCGGATATCCAGCCGCCAGAGTACGAGCATCGCCTCGCTATCCTGCGCTCGAAGGCCGAATCGCTGCGTTTCGCCATCCCCCCCTCGGTCATCGAATACATCGCGCGGCCAGAATGCAACAGCGTGCGCGAACTGGAAGGCGCACTCAATCGCGTGGTTGCCTACGCCACATTGCAAGATGCCGCCCTGACGGCTGGCCTCGCGGCGCAGGCGCTCGAACATATCTACAGCGAGAGCAGCAGAAAGCCCTCTTCGACCCTGACGACCTCCGAAATAGCGCAGGGCGTCTGCGCCTATTACAACATCGATATCGAACGCCTGCGCGGTAAACAGCGCGAACGCGAAGTCGTATGGCCGCGCCAGGTGGCGATGTACCTGATGCGCCAGGAAACCAGCGCCTCCCTCCTGCAAATCGGCGTCGAGCTGGGCGGGCGCGATCACACCACCATCATGCACGGCTGGGAAAAAGTACATGCCGAAATGACCAACAACGACCGCGTGCGCCATGAAGTAGCCGCCGTCCTGGAATCCCTGCAACGCGGCAAATCCTGACCACCTGCACCCCAGTCCCTCCCCACGAAAACCCCACATCTCGTAGGGACGCGGGTGGCTGAGTGGTCGGGTGGGAACCCTTGTGGGCGTCCTCGTCCTCACCTCATGTTGGCA
>DAHVFL010000116.1 GCA_027316975.1 Chloroflexota bacterium
GTGTATAGTTCGCGCCCAACTGTGCCACCTGCTTCATGAGCGCATTGCGCGCCACGCTGGTCGCCTCCGCGCTGACGATATAGCCCACGCTTCCCTGCCCAACCATGACGACCTTCACCGTGTTTCCGGCTTGCCCAACAGCAGGAGTAGGAGTTGTGGAAACACCGGTGTAATTGATACGTGTCACCTGAATGCCTCCGGCGCTGGCAATTTGCCCCTTCAATAGTTGCGCGATCTTACTTTCAAGCCCTGGCTGCATCTGCCCAACCAGCATATCTACGTCATTCTGGGCTACCCCCTGCTGGCAGTTAAAAATGCCAAAATTGCAATTGACCTGTCCAGTAGTCGGGCCAGATTGCGAGACTGTCTGGTTCCTGGTAAAGACACGTACCGGAATAATGGCGTTATTGACATCTACGCTTTGCGTCGAGGCGACGGCTGTCACTGAATAAAGCTCCTCGAGTGGCTTCACCTTCGGGCCAAAGTTGACTGTCACTGCGGTTGCGGTAACTGCTTGAAAGCCTGTGTAGGCCAATGCCCCGATTGCCAGCAAGACCACAACCATGATGGCCGAAATCAGGGGGAGTAGCGACCTCCTGCGCCTGCCGCCACCATTGCTGTGTGATGATAGTGGTGGTGGAAGAGGAGCTGGCGCGCCTCTCGCTGGCGTTCTGGGCGGGCTGAAAGAGGTGGTCGGCGCGCCATAATCATCGCGGCTGAAGCTTTGAGGGACGGCTGGATGTTCTGACGACACAGCTGGTAAGGGCGAAATTGGCGAGACAACGGGCAATTGGCCGGAATGCTGGAGCGCAACGGTTTCGTGCCGCCCCTGCTCGGCTGCCAGCTTTCCACTCATACGGGCGGTCAAAGTGGGATCGAGCGACACTGATGGCATACCCGGTAATCTCTGGGGCGGCGAGCTAAGCGCCTGGTAGGCGCGTTCAAAGTTCTTCAACACCTCGTCCGCGCTGGCAAAACGCTCTTGCGGTTCAGCGGCGATACAGCGTCGCACCACATATTCCAGCGCGGGCGGCAGGGGATCAAGATCATCCCCCAGAGGCAGGTTTCCCGTCAGCATCTGGTGGAGAATCACACCCAGCGAAAAAATGTCATTGCTGGGAGCCGCGATACCGTTCAGCCGCTCAGGGGCCATGTAGGCGATAGTGCCGACTTCGTTACCAGCCGTCGTCAGTGGCGGGCTGGCAGTGCGTCCCTGCACCATTGCGATGCCAAAGTCGATCAAGCGCACATAAATTTGCCCGTCCTGCTCATCCAGCAGGATGTTGGTAGGTTTCAGATCGCGATGTACAACGCCGCGCCGGTGAATATACGCGACAGCCTGCACCAGTGGCACAAACAACTGGCGTACCTGGATGAGCGAGAGCAAACCGCTTTTCAGGCGACGCGCCAGCGTTCCGCCATCGATATAGGGCGTCACCAGGAACAGCCGTCCCTGGTCTTCGCCGAACTCGAACAACGGCAGGATATGCTCATGCTTCAGATGGGCGCTGACCTCCGCCTCGCGCAGGAAACGCGCGCGCGCCGTCGTATCATGCACCAGGTCTGAGCGAATAATTTTGATAGCAACGGGACGACCAAAAGCGGAACGTTGATGCGCAAGGTACACCTCACCCATACCGCCAGTATCAATGGGGCGGATGAGATCATAATTGCCAAAACGCGCGCTGCTCTGATCTTCCATAAGTGGACCGTGCTGCTCTTTCATATCCTGCGTAACCTGCTTACCTTCAGTCAGTAGATATACTTTTACATAATGCTCTCTATAAGAATAGACGTATATTCTACCCTTTTCGTCAAAGATCAAGCACAATTTTGAGCATCACAGAAGAAATAGCATCGATTACCTTGATACAAGCCGGTAGATACTCTCCACAGGGGCAGTATAGCACCTGCGTCCTGTAGGGACAAGTGGCTGATGTAGGATTGGATGGGACCCTGGCCCTAATGATTTTCCCGATCACCACCAGGCGTGTCATCCTGAGCGCAGCGAAGGATCTCGATACCCGCCGAACCAGACCCTTCGCTGCGCTCAGGGTGACAATCGAAGGAGATGGGCGACTCCTGACGGTCGCCCTGGCATCCGCTAGCTGATGGAACCCCATCCCCTGAACGGCTTCGCCCGCTCCTTCGTCCTCGTATAGGGTACGGGCGGGGCTTCGCCGCCCTTGCGGCCCCCCCGCCCTGGTAATAACGCGCTCAGTCCGCGCCTGTGGGGCTTGTCCCCGCCCTGGTCGCGTCCCCCGCTCAAGTCCCCACGCCGGAAACAGTACCTGCCTCCACCCTGGGCGTTTTCTCCCGTATCCGGTACGTTATATACAGGAAGAGGAGCAAAATACCTGTAGCCTCACCGGCGTTGACAAGCTCGAAATATTGCAGGGTGACGGAGCCGATGGTGAACGATGTAGAGAAAAATTCGCCAGTGGAACCTGGCAACAAAGTCAGAAACGCCGAGCCATTCCACAGCGCGTGCTGGACAATAGCATAGAGCCAGCAGCCCACCGCTTTCGGCACGCGATTTTTGCCAGGATGCGTCAGATAGTACCATCCCAGCGCGACCATCGCCGCGCCCATGCCATGCAGCAGACCAGAGCCGGTGCGGATCAGCGCGGTATTGAGCCACTCGGTCGTTTTGGCCGAGATGTAGCCGCTCGTCTCGATCAGATCAAAGCCAATGCCGCAGGCCAGACCCAGCACGAACGCTTCCGCCGCGCTGCGCATCCGCCCGATAAGAATGATTACCGCCAGCGGCTTGACCGTCTCCTCGACAATGGGCGCGATGATGACAACCGTGATAAAAAGCAAGTTGTAGACGTTGCTGCTCTGGCATTCAGGAACCGCCGGGTTATTCAGACAGTAAAGCGGGTTTACACTCTGTCCATTCGCCAGCGCCGCCTGGAGAACCAGTTCGAGCGCGCCAGCCACCAGAATGCCCAGCGTTGCCCCGCTCACAATGGCAAGCATAAACCGTCGCCAGCTTGTCGGCCAGGCCGCGCCCCGTGGGAAACGCAATCGCCGGTTGCCCAGCGCCAGCACCGCCATCGCTGGAAAAAAGCCCGCCAGCAAGATCAGCAGTGCCAGCAGCGTCAGGTTTGCCACGTCCTGTCCGCCACTACGCAGGGCGAACCCCCCCGCGATCACCGCCGCGTAAAGCGCGACAAAAATCCAGAAAGGAGGCAGAGCAAAACCTGACGAGGGCTTGCGCAAAAACACCGAACGAACGCTGTGATACAGGCTATATCCGCCCCCGATCAAACCGATCAAGGCGAAAGCCGCGAAAACCACGGTCGCGGTAAAGCTCTGTCCAGAGTCCAGGGTATTGGTTCTCACCGTTTGCACAAAAAAAAGCAGGAAAAGCGAAAACAATCCACCCAGCAAAACCAGGATCGAGCCAATGAATGCAGCAATGCCAACACCAAAAAGATAGCCGTCGCGTTTCGGCTGAGGTGGCGGATACGCGAATGGATATGGATACGCACCGGGTGAAGGGTAGCTGTAATACGCGCCATAGGGTAGAGCAGGAGGCCCGGACGTATACCCCTGGTACGAGGGAGACGGAACCGCGAAATTGGGATAGCTTGATGCCGGTGGCGCATATCCAACGACCGGCGGCGGAAATGCCTGCGAAGGCGGATTCCCTGCAACAGGCGCGGGATAACCCGCATACGTCACCGGTTTGAATTGCTGCGCTTGTTGAACCTGCTGGGATTGTGGAAATTCAGCCGCTGGCGCGGCAACTGGAATAGATGGTGCCGTGGTGGTAGTATGTTCTCGAAAAGAAGCCTGCGGATCAACGTCGCTATTCGCTTCATTATGCAGTTGCGGAGGTGGGGACGCAGGTGGCTCCAACGGCTTTCTGAACTGCGCGCCTTGCGCAACGCGATTATTTGTACCGCTCTCACCTTCCGGCACCACCCACGGCCCCCACAATTCAGATGTCGGTTTGCGCTGCGTTCCATCACCACCAGGCAGCGACTCTTGTTGCTCTGAACTCACTATACCACTGCTTTCTTCCAGGATACTACCTGCAATCTCCACAACCAGAAAACCCCTCCCTATTATACATGAATTGTATAGCGGTGGAGAATGGTTATGCAAACATGCTTTGCGCTTCTCTACCTCACCTTTCAATCAGTTCCGCCTGAATCACGCCCCGATCCCCGATAATCGCCTCCAATTTGTCGCGCACCTTCTCATACGGCATCGTATCCACATCGGGCGTGAGCCGCGCCACCCATTCGCCGTTGGATACCACCAGCTTGTAGTGATCGCGGCCCGGCTGGTCGCGAATGCAGTTCCAGATATCTTGCACGCGCATAATATCGTCCGAGATGGCACGATCATCCGCCCCGCTCAGTTGCAGCGTAATGCTCACCTCGTACTGCTTGCGGTTCATCTCTTCCGCCACACCTTTGACCTCCTCAACGCTATTGCAAAGGATGCCGGGCTGGTCGCGCCGCACCTGCACTTCGCCGCGCACAATCACCACCGTGTTTTCGATCCACACTTCCGAGGTCTCGGCGTAGAGCCTGGGGAAGACCGTCACCTCGATGGAGCCGTACATGTCTTCGAGCTTGACCGCGCACATGGGATCGCCTTTTTTCGTCGTAATACGGCGCGCCTCGGTGATGGTGCCGCCCAGCACGACCTTGTGCTTTTCCATTTCTTCGGTAATCTCAGCGGTAGTGTGCGTGACCTGTTCCTTGAATAGATCGCTGAGGTAAGCCAGTGGATGTTTGGCGATATAGAGGCCGATCAACTCCTTTTCCCACTGCAACAAGAGATTGTTGTCGATCTCTCTGGCATTCGCGTTGAGCGCAAATTCAAAAGCGTTCTGCACCTCTTCCATGTCACCGAAGAGGCTCATCATGCCGCGTTCTTTCGCCGTGCGCTCATTTTTGCCGTGTTGCATGGCGCGTTCAACCGCGTCGAGCAACTGGTGGCGTTTGCCGTCGGCCAGCGAATCCATCGCGCCCGCCTTAATCAGCGTTTCTATCGCGCCCTTGCCCACGAATTTAGGATCAACCCGCGTGCAGAAGTCGGCCAGCGACTTGAACGGGCCGCCCTCGCTGCGGGCGCGCGCGATCTCGCCGATGGGGCCTTCGCCGATGCCCTTGATCGCCAGCAGGCCGAAGCGCACACCGCCATCTTCGACGGTAAAGCCCCGGTCGCTTTTGTTGACATCCGGCCCCAACGCTTCAACGCCCATGCGCTTGCACTCGGCGATGGCATTGGCGATCTTTTTAGAGTCCGAGGCCTCGGTGGTCATAGTGGCCGCCATAAACTCCGCCGTATAGTTCGCTTTCAGGTAGGCGGTAAAGAAGGCCACCACGGCATAACTGGCGGCATGAGCCTTGTTAAAGCCATAGCCGCCGAACGGCTCAATGAGGGTGAACAGCGTTTCGGCATCCTCCTTTTTCACCCCGTTCTGGACACAGCCCTTCACGAAATCCTCTTTATAGCTCTGAACTTCGTGCATGATCTTTTTGCTCAGCACCTTGCGGAACTTATTGGCCTTGCCCCAGGAGAAACCCGCCAGGCCAACGGCGATGAACAACACCTGGTCTTGATACACGATCACGCCGTAGGATTCGTTCAGCCATTCCTCCAGCCGCGGGTCAAGATAGGTCACTTTTTTGCGCCCATGTTTGGCATCGATAAATTCGGGGATGCTATCCATCGGGCCGGGCCGGTAGAGCGCGATCATCGCCATCACATCTTCGACACGGCTGGGCTTGAGCTGCTTGATATACTCGCGCATCTTGGGACCTTCAAGCTGGAAAATGCCCGTCGTCTCGCCGCTCGCCAGCAGCTCAAAAGATTTCTGGCGTCTCAGGTTCTGCTCCTCATCGCCCTCGACGGGGTCAAGCGGAATTTTCTCCAGAACAATCTCTTCCCCACGCGATTGCTGGATAAACTTGACCGCATTATCCAGAATAGTCAGGTTACTCAGTCCTAAAAAATCAAACTTAATTAAGCCTAATTCCTCTAAATGCGCCTGCTCGTACTGCGTGATGCGTCCCTTCGACGGGTCTTTGGGGTCGCGCATTTGCAGCGGCACGAAATGTTCCAACGCTTCGTTCGCCACAATCACACCCGCCGCGTGAACGCCCGTGGAGCGCACCGAGCCTTCCAGCTTCAACGCCTGGTCGATCAGTTCCTGCGCGGGCTTGCTCTCTTTATACAGGTCCGCCAGTTCTCGCACGCTGTCAAGCGACCCTTGCAGCGTAACTTTAGGACCGGTCGGAATCAGGCGCGTGATGCGGTCGCCTATCTCCTGCTCGCCCATCACACGCGCCACGTCTTTGATCGATGCTTTAGCGGCCATCGTGTTGAACGTCACCATCTGCGCCACGCTGTCCTGCCCGTACTTACGCGCCACGTACTCGATCACTTCTTCACGCCGGTCGTCCGGGAAGTCCATATCTATATCAGGCATGTCCGCGCGCTCTGTATTGAAGAAGCGTTCAAAGGGCAGTTGGTAGCGAATCGGGTCAACATTGGTAATGCCCAGCGTATACGCCATCAGGCTGCCAGCCGCCGAACCACGCGCCGAGCAGCGAATGCCGCGCTCGCGCGCGTAGTTCACAAAATCCCACTCGATCAAGAAATAAGGCACAAAGCCCTTTTGCGCGATCATCTCGATCTCGTAGTCAAGCTGCTTCTCAATCTGCCCGGTCATCTCGCCAAAGCGTTCTTTGACGCCCGCTATACACTGGGCGCGCAGGAAGTCGCGCTGCGAGGCATATTCAGGCGGAATGCTATAGTTGGGCAACTGCGCTTTATAGGCCAGTGGATCGACACTACACTGCTCGGCGATACGCACGCTGTTGAGTATCGCATCCGGTAAATCAGGAAAGAGACGCGCCATCTCGTCCGGGCTTTTCAAATAGTATTCGTGGCTATCGAACTTCATGCGTTTGGGCGAGTTCAATTGCTTGCCCGTCTGCACGCACAGCAGCACATCGTGCGAGGTGGCATCGTGCGCCTCGACATAGTGCAGGTCGTTGGTCGCCACCATCTCGATCTGCAAATCCCTGTGCATCTGGTACAGCAGCTGGTTGAGCTGCCCCTGCGGTGAAGGGTTGCCATCCTCGAAGATGCCATGATGCTCCTGAATTTCCAGGTAGAAGTTTTCCGGCCCGAAGACATCCTGGTACCAGCGCGCCATCTTATACGCCTCGTCCACCTGTTCCTTAAGTAACTTTTTGGGAATCTCGCCCGAAAGACAGGAGGAGGTGACAATCAGCCCTTCCGCGTACTGTTGCAGCGCTTTCTTATCCATGCGCGGGCGCAGGTGATACCCCTCGGTGTTGGCAATGGTGGTCAGTTTCATCAGGTTGTTGTAGCCGGTATTGTTAATCGCCAGCAGCAGCAAATGATGATAGTCGTCGCTATAGCGTTTGGAGTGGTCGTGCATATCCTCGGTCAAATACGCCTCGATGCCAATAATAGGGTTGATACCACCCGCCTTGCACGCCTTGTAAAACTCGATCGCGCCATACATCGCCCCATGATCTGTTATCGCGAGATGCTGCATCCCCAGCGCCTTCGCCTGCTGCACCAGCTTCTTTGTGCGGCTAAACCCATCCAGTAGCGAATACTCAGTATGCACGTGCAAGTGCGCGAAATCAGCGCTCATAACCATACCTCCAACACGAAATAATGTTCTACCATCCAGCATAACTGCTAAACAGAGGGGAGTCAAGCCTTCTTTGCTTTCCACTAAATTGAACGAACCAACCTGTTAATGCTCACATATATGAAAGTACTATGCCAGGCATCTGACCAGGACGAGAACAAGCCCCATAGGCACACACCTGCACTGCTGTCATCCTGAGCGCAGCGAAGGATCTCTTGCCGAGTACCACACAGATCCTTCGCTGCGCTCAGGATGACACGCTTGAGTGGACCCTCGCTCACGTACTCGCTCCTGGCCGCACGCAGATCCTTCGCTGCGCTCAGGATGACACCTCTGGCGATTGCCTGGTTTAAAAAACCTACTGGTGAAAGGCGGGGCTTGCCCCCGCCCTGGTCGCGTACAAGCCCCGCCCCGTTCATCTCTTCTATGATATACTTAACCATACGACTCAACAGTACTCTGCCACATTAGCGCAACCATGGAGCAACGCATGACGAGAGCATACAGCGACCGCATCGGGTTGATGGCCGATGCCCCCAATTTTCCCGCCGCCTGGGACGAAGTTGTCGAAAAAGTCAAAATTGCCGACGAACTTGGCTATGACTCTATCTGGCTGGGCGAGTCCTGGGGCTACGAACTTTTTACCTCGATGGCCGACCTTGCCCGCGCCACCAGGCGCATCAAGATTGGCGCCGGCATCGCCAATATTTACTCGCGCTCGCCCGCTTTGATCGCCAGCACGGTCGCCACACTGGACGAACGTTCCGGCGGGCGCGTCCTGCTTGGCCTTGGACCATCCGGCTCGCAGGTAATTGAGCACTGGCACGGCGTGCCATTCCAGAAGCCGGTGCAGCGCACTCGCGAATACGTCGAGATCATCCGCATGATCCTGCGCGGCGAGAAGCTGGTCTATCACGGCGAATTCTTCAACCTCGAACGCGGCTTCACACTCCGCTTCAAGCCCGTGCGCAAGGATATCCCCATCTATATCGCGGCCATGGGACCGAAGAACGTCTTGCAATCCGGCGAAATCTCCGATGGCGTGCTGCCCGTCTACTGGCCGAGCACAAAGTGGGGCGAACTGCGCGAGCAGCTCGACGAAGGCGCGCGTCTGGCCGGGCGTCCCCCGCGCAGCGCCGCCATCGCCCCCTATATCACCTCGTTCATCCTCGACGACAACGTGACCGCCGAAGAACGCAGCGAGGTGCGTATGAAGGCCGCCATGCCGCTGGCCTACTACATCGGCAGGATGGGCGTCTACTACGCCCAGATGCTCACCCGCAACGGCTTCGGCCAGGAGGTTGAAGCCGTACAGCAGGGCTGGAAGACCGGACTGCAATCAGCCATCGCCGCAGTCACACCCGCACTGCTCGACTCCACCTCCATCACCGGCACCGCCGCAGAAATCGTATCCCGCCTCGACCAGTGGGTCGCCGCAGGCGTCGATGAACCCATCCTCGCCATGCCTCCCGGCCCCCCCGACCAGGCCGGCCCCAAATTAGCCGCCCTCATGACCGCCCTACGTTCGTAAGGATGTGGCGCCAGAGCGTAGGGACGCGGGTGGTGTGAATGTGGGTGGGGACCCTTGTGGGCGTCCTCGTCCCCCTCTCACAAAACATTGGTAGGGACGCGGGTGGTGTGGAAGTGGGTGGGGACCCTTGTGGGTGTCCTCGTCCCCCACTCACAAAACATTGGTAGGGACGCGGGTGGTGTGAATGTGGGTGGGGACCCTTGTGGGCGTCCTTTTCGCCACATGATCGCATACGGGCAACATTGGCATAAGGCAACGGGGGACGCCCACAAGGGTCCACCCATCCACCCATCATCCACCCGCGTCCCTACGGGGTACGTTCGCTTTGGATAAATTTATCCGCGTGTTTCAGCCGTTTCCCAATAGCAGGATGATCGTAGAAGAAAAATTCTATCACCGGCGATGGCTCAACATCGGACAGGTTCTGGTTTGCCAGGCGGGTCATCATCCCTTTGAATGACTCGATCTTGCGCGTAGATTGCAGCGCGTATTCGTCGGCCTGGTATTCCATGTAGCGGCTGAAACTGTTGCTGAGCGGCATCACAATGAAGCCGAAAAGCGCGGTGAGCGCGAGCAGCAGGGGAAGAGTCGCGACATCCGCCAACCCCGCGTAAAGGTGCTGTGACTGCACGGCCCAGTGCAACACGACGTTTGCCACGTACAAGCCCGCCAGCGTGAAAAGCGACTGGCTAAGAATCAGCTTCCAGATGTCGTGATGCACGTGATGCCCCAGCTCGTGTGCCAGCGCCACCTCGATCTCCTCGTGCGTGTAGCGGTCAAGCATCGTATCGCCCAGCACGATGCGGCGCGTATTGCCCAGTCCCATCAGCGCGGCATTGGCCGCCGTCGTCTTGCGACTCATATCGAAGGTGTACACCCCGCGCACATGCGTGTTGGCACGCTTTGCCAGCGCCAGCAACCGCTGCGTCAACTCGCTTTCCGGCATAGGACGGAACGTGTAGAAAAGCGGAAACAGCAGCACGGGCGCGAGATTCGCCATCACCACCGAGAAGAAGAGCATGACCAGCCCCACCCACAGCCACCAGCTATCCGGCTGCGCGGCCAGCAGCAAGTAAATCAGTTCCAGCGCGGCAATGCCCGGTGCCACCTCTAAAACCAGCCCGACCAGCACATCGCGCAGCCAGCTTTTAAGAGTCATCACCGAAAGTCCATAGCGACGCGAAAGCGTAAACCCATAATAGCCAGACGGCGCGGTAATAATCTCATACCCCAGCATCACGATCAGGAAAAAGCATACTACTTGCAAGGGAAACCAGCCATGCACCGGCTGCCAGTTCAGCGACCGCAACTGGTCTCGTATCCACCCCGCCAGCCCGGTGAAAAGCAGCAGGCAGACCCCTACGGCTGCTATACCCATATTGACATACGACAGGCGGCGGCGAATACGCGCAAACTCCTTAGCCTTAACCTGCCGCTCCCGATCAATTTCAACCCCCGGCCCCGCTTGTCCAGCATCAATTTCCATATCCATACGGGTTATCTCCTGAGTATTTACATTCTCACCGTCATGATACTATGCTACATCGTCACCTCTATTAAAGCAACATGCTCGACTACCCGAATGCATTTTAACAATCGAACAGGAGAATGATGGAGACGTAAGCGTCCACAGTGTCCTGATGATTTTTCCCCAATCACAACCGATCATGTCATTCCTCGCTTCATTCTGTCATCCTGAGCGCAGCGAAGGATCTCTCGTCGGTAGCGTGCAGATCCTTCGCTGCGCTCAGGATGACACGACCAACCTCATAGGGTCTACCCCTCGCCCGTCCCGCGTCCGTATAGGGTACGGGCGGGGCTTGCCCCCGCCCTGGTTCCTCCTCGCTCCATCCTCGCCCGTCCCGCGTCCGTATAGGGTACGGGCGGGGCTTGCCTCCGCCCTGG
Organism: Chloroflexota bacterium; assembly: GCA_027316975.1. Lineage (GTDB taxonomy): Bacteria > Chloroflexota > Ktedonobacteria > Ktedonobacterales > Ktedonobacteraceae > CF-113. The sequence goes on from DAHVFL010000116.1 coordinate 11,097, forward strand.
TTCCTCCTCGCTCCATCCTCGCCCGTCCCGCGTCCGTATAGGGTAGGGGCGTGGGCTTGTCCCCGCCCTGGTTCCTCCTCGCTCCATCCTCGCCCCATCCCTCATCCGTATAGGGTAGGGG
>DAHVFL010000117.1 GCA_027316975.1 Chloroflexota bacterium
AACATATCAATACCATTCATAATAATTTCCCTCTTTTGTAGTGTTCCGTTTCTAAGAGGAAGTATAGAAGAGAAAAGGGGGTATGTTGATAGCATCTGTGTATCAAGGAAGTATCAATGCTCCAGTAATGCTCGCAAAACGCGGGTGTGTAGCAAGCAATAGATCACTGTCGTATTTGGTAGACCTATCCTGTAGGAATATTTAACACTCGCTTAACAATCTTTAACATATCCATTAAGCATAGTTAATACAGCAGTGATACCGTTTAGATAGGACGGTAACAGGAGAGATACAACTTGTTGCGCGTCATCTATCGAAAACCATGTACATTGCTCGTAGGAAACGGGCAGGAGGAACTATGCGGAAGCAATCGCGTATGACGATCATAATAGGAATCGCAGTGCTGGTGAGCCTGCTTATTTCAGCCTGCGGGGGGAGCAATACGGGAAGCTCGACGCCCGGCGCTGGAAATACCGCCACAGCAAGCTGTCCTTCCATCTCAGGCTTAACCGGCGCGGGATCGACCTTTGATAACCCGCTGTTCTCACAAATGTTTGCCCCCAATAACTACCCGAAGACGAAATGCGGCCTCAACGTCAACTACCAGTCTGTCGGCAGTGGCGCGGGCATTAACCAGTTACTCGCCCATACAGTAGACTTCGGCGCTACAGATGCGCCACTGACCGACGCGCAAGAAGCCAAAAGCACGGCGGGAACCATCATCCACATCCCGGTAACGCTGGGCGCGGTAGCCATGTCCTACAACCTCACCGGCATCTCAGGGAATCTCAATTTGACCCCGGCCATCATCTCTGCCATCTACCTCGGCACAACCACCTTTTGGGATGACGCAGCGATTAAGGCTGCCAACCCTGGCGTCACGCTGCCACATCAAACGATCACCCCGGTGCATCGCTCAGACGGTAGCGGCACCACAGGCATCTTCACGCGCTACCTGAGCGCCGTAAGTACCACCTGGTCCTCGAAGGTGGGCGCGGCCACCACCGTCAACTGGCCTGTTGGCGTTGGTGGCAAAGGCAATGCCGGAGTCGCTGCGGCGGTCAAAAGCACCGTCGGAGCCATTGGCTACGTCGAACTGGCGTATGTTCTCTCGAATAACCTTTCTTACGCTGCCGTCCAGAATGCTAATGGGAAAAACGTCTTACCCTCACTTGAGGGTGCTAAAGCGGATGCGGCCAACGTGACGAATATTCCCGCCGATCTGCGCTTCTATATCGTCAACGCGCCTGGTGATACGTCCTATCCCATTTCGGGCTTCTCGTGGGTCGTCGTCTACCAGACACAGACCAATACTGCCAAAGGCCAGGCCCTGGCAAACATGCTCTGGTGGATGACGCACGCGGGCCAGCAGTACTCCACCGCGCTCAACTATGTACCACTGCCCGACACTATTGTGACAAAAGATGAGGCGCAGATCAAATCGATGACCTGCGGCGGCTCGCCATGCTATACCGGCATCGTCAGCTAGCGTGTCAGTAATCTTGTCAGCCAGTTTCACGGGCGGAAGAGAGGGATACTCTCTCTTAACTGGTGGATAGTCACTCTTCACGTGAAGCGGTGGGGTAATCCTGACATGTAGGGACGCCCACAAGGGGCGCTTTCACTGGGAGGTTTTTTAGGAAAGGGCCAGCGAGTGGGAGGTGTCATCCTGAGCGCAGCGAAGGATCTGCGTGCTGCCGACGAGAGATCCTTCGCTGCGCTCAGAGCCTGCCCTGAACGCAGTGAAGGGATGACAGGCAAGATCGGCGCGTTTCAAAACAACCTCCCAGTGAAAGCACAAGGGGCGTCCGGCCCCGCCCATCACATGAAGCGTGACAGGCCTATTGAAGAGGCGTAGCGCTGGCGCAAAAAGGAAAGTGGTGCTGTATGCAACAGAGCCTTCCAGGGACGAGGAATGTGGCGCGGTTGCTCAGATGGGGTAATCGCCGGCTCAGTGATACGATCTTTCGCGGGATCACCATCCTGCTTGTCCTGTTCGTGGTGGCGATCGTCGCGGGAGTCGCATGGATACTCATTAGTAATTCGATGCCGGCGATCCAGAAGTTTGGCTTCCGTTTTCTCACGAATCAGGCCTTCGATCCCGTCCACAACGTGTTTGGGGTCGGCCCCGCCATCTTCGGGACGCTGGTAACATCGGCCTTCGCCATCCTATTCGCTATCCCTATCGGGGTGGGTACGGCCATTTTTCTAGTGGATTTTTGCCCGCGCCCTATCCAGAGTCCCCTGGCGTTCATCGTCGAACTGCTGGCCGCCGTGCCGAGCGTCATCTATGGTCTGTTTGGCTTTCTCGTCCTGGCTCCCTGGTTACAGGGGTCGGCGGAACCCTGGCTACAGAAGTACCTGGGGTTCCTGCCGTTCTTCCAGGGCGCCTTTCACGGGCTTAGTCTGTTTACCGCGGGAGTCATCCTGGTGATTATGGTCCTTCCCCTGATTACCAGCGTGTCGCGCGAGGTCATCCTCACGACGCCCACCACGCAGCGCGAGGCGCTGCTGGCGCTGGGTGCCACCCGCTGGGAGGTCATCCGGCACGCGGTGCTCCCCTACTCGCGCATCGGCATCACCGGCGGCGTCATCCTGGCGCTGGGCCGCGCACTGGGTGAAACGATGGCCGTCACGATGGTCGTCGGCAACCAGGCATCACCCATCAGCCCCGGCCTCTTCAATTCGGGCTACACACTGGCGAGCGTCATCGCGAACCAGTTCAATGAAGCCACCCCTGGCCTCTTCTTCTCGGCGGTGATCGAGGCGGGCCTGCTCGTCTTTATCATCACCCTGATCACCAATATCATCGCGCGCGTCCTGATCTACAGGATGGGTCATCGCGTGGGAGGACTTGCCACATGAGTATCACGGTAGAACAGCAGCAACCGACTGCCAACCCGTTCCAGGCTCCGCGCACAGCGCACAACGCTCGCCGGCGCATCAGCAACATCGCCATCGTCGCCCTCTCACTGCTGGCTACGGCGTTCGCCGTGGCCGTGCTGCTCTTCCTGCTGCTGTACGTGCTACGCGCTGGCCTCCCCTACATCAACCTGGACCTGTTCACCAAAATTCCCACGCCCAATGGCGAGCCGGGCGGCGGCCTGGCGAACTCGATCCAGGGATCGCTGATCCTGGTCGGCCTGGCCTCGCTCTTTGGCATCCCGCTGGGACTGTTCACGGGCATCTACCTCTCCGAATTCGGAGGCCGAGGGCCTATCGCCACGGGGGTTCGCTTCCTGGTCGATGTGCTGACCGGCATCCCGACCATCATCTTCGGCCTTTTCGCCTGGATTTTCATCGTCGTCCCCCAACAATCTTTTTCGGGGCTGGCTGGAGGCGTGGCCCTGGGCATTATCATGATCCCGATCGTGGCTCGCACCTCGGAGGTGGTGCTGCGCCTGGTCCCGAACGAACTGCGCGAGGCGTCGCTGGCCCTCGGCGCGACCGAGTCACGCACCATCCTGCGGGTGGTCATTCCTTCAGCGCGCAACGGCATCATCACCGGCATTGTGCTGGCCATGGCGCGTGTAGCCGGAGAAACAGCCCCGCTCTTGATGACGGCCTTTGGCAATCCGTTCTTTAACTCTGACATTACCCAGCCCATGGACGCGCTTCCCCTGCGCATCTTCAACTTCGCGGAAAGCCCCTACCAGGCGCAGATCAACCAGGCCTACGCAGGCTCGCTCGTCCTGATCGTGCTCATTCTCATCACCTCGTTTGCGATACGCTGGGCAACTGGAGGATTTAAACACGGTGGACGATAAATATGTCCACTTCCTGGAAACAGAGAAGAGCAAAACAAGCGAGCAACAGCAACGGGTGATGCTGGCAGAAAAGGAGTAAGGTATGGCAATAGAAGTTCGCAACTTGAACGTGTGGTACGGGCGTTCGCAAGCGCTCCACGATATCACTCTCACCATCGAATCACAGGGCGCCACCGCCATCATCGGCCCATCAGGGTGCGGGAAATCGACCTTTGTGCGCTGCCTGAATCGTATGCACGAGGAAATAGCCGGGGGCCGCGTCGAAGGCGAGGTACTGGTCGAAGGAATCAATATCTACGAGCGTTCTATCCAACCAGTGTATGTGCGGCGTCACATCGGCATGGTGTTCCAGCGCCCCAATCCGCTCCCAACGCGCAGCATCTTCGAGAACGTGGCGATCGGCCTGCGCCTCAACGGGCTGGCTCGTGGAGACGCGCTCAAGGAAATCGTTGAACGCAGCCTCACGCAGGCCGCGTTGTGGGATGAGGTCAAGGACCGTCTGAATGAGTCTGCCGGGCAATTGTCGGGTGGGCAGCAGCAGCGGCTGTGCATCGCGCGCGCGCTGGCCATCGAGCCGAAAATCATCCTGATGGACGAGCCAGCTTCCGCGCTCGATCCCATTTCAACCTTTCAGATCGAAGATCTAATGCGGGAGCTTCGAAAAACCTATCCTGTCGTGATCGTGACGCACAATATGCAGCAGGCGGCGCGTGTGGCGGAGAAGACGGTCTTCTTCCTGCAAGGTAGGCTGATCGAACAGGGAGAGACCGGGAAGTTCTTCTCACGTCCTCAAAAGAAAGAAACCGAAGACTACATCAGTGGACGTTTCAGTTAAGCATCTATGACAGAATGTCAGGGTGAGCCTTGACAATTGAAGAAAATGAGGACCATGCCATCATGAATACTTTTGCAGATGCAAATACGCTCGAAGGAAGGGCACCGGCTCAACTTCCCGAGGGGGCAAACATCTTCTCTCGCAAAGTTGCTCGAAGCGGCCATATCTCGTTTGAAGGGCGTCCGTACTTCATTAGCAAGACCCTGGCGGGCCGTTACATTCGTTTGATTGTGGTGGCGAACCGCCTGATTGTTGATACCGCTATCCCTTTACATAAAGAGTACCCGCTGGTGTAAAATACTGTATGAGGTGTGTCGTATTGTAAAGGGAGGATACCTGGCACACCAGGAGGTTGCATGGACACCCGCTTCAATAAATTTGGTAAGGAACCGCCAGCGGTGGAGTTTGAAATCACACCTATGCCCAAACCAGTTGAAAGTACACATGTGCCTAAAGTCACTATTGCCGGGGCTGCTACAGTGCTTAACCCGGAAGCAGTGACTAAAATTGACGTGCGCCACGCCAATTTCTGGTATAGCGCCAAACAGGCACTTTTCGATGTTTCTCTCCCTGTTCGCGAGAAACATGTGACAGCCCTGATCGGTCCGTCGGGTTGCGGCAAAACAACGTTCCTGCGCACGCTCAATCGCATGAACGATCTTATACCGGGTACGCGCACGGAGGGTGAAGCCATACTAGATGGCCGCAATATCTATGAGAAATCACTTGACGTGGTCGCCCTGCGTCAACGTATTGGCATGGTTTTCCAACGCCCCACTCCGTTCCCCAAATCGATCTTCGAGAACGTAGCGTACGGCCTGCGCGTTCAAGGCACATCGAGAAAGCGCATCCAGGAGCGTGTAGAGGCCAGCCTGCGCAGAGCGGCCCTGTGGGATGAGGTCAAAGATCGTTTGAAAACGTCGGCGCTCGGCCTTTCGGGTGGGCAACAGCAGCGCCTGTGCATCGCGCGCGCCATAGCAGTCAACCCCGAAGTGCTTTTGATGGATGAACCGGCGTCTGCGCTCGATCCCATCGCCACGCTGAAAATTGAGGAATTGATCGTCGAATTAGCAAAAGACTACACTATTGTGATTGTGACACACAATATGCAGCAGGCGGCGCGTGTCTCGCAATACACGGGATTTTTCCTGAATGGCAAGCTGATCGAATACGCGCCAACGGTCGAACTTTTTGAACACCCGCGCAAAAAAGAAACCGAAGATTACATTAGCGGGCGTTTTGGTTGATAGAACATTGGAGGCACCCTGTGGGGCGTAAAATACTGGTTGTGGACGACGAGGCGGTGCTGGTAGAGACGATTGCCTATAACCTGGAACAGGCCGGCTACCAGGTGATTACGGCGGCGGACGGTGCCAGCGCGCTGGAGGTCGCCCGTCGCGAATCACCCGACCTGATCATTCTCGATATCATGCTGCCCGAAATGGACGGGCTAGAGGTCTGTCGCCAGTTGCGGCGCGATGGTAGCACCGCCGCCACGCCTATCATTATGCTTACAGCGAAAGGTGACGAAATCGACAAAGTCGTTGGGCTGGAAGTCGGCGCGGATGACTACGTGACCAAACCTTTCGGCAGGCGCGAGTTACTGGCCCGTGTGCGCGCCCTGTTACGACGCGCCAATCCCACGCAAGAAGACGGGAACGCGCAGAATGTGTCTGGCGAAACTTCACAAACGCAACGACCGGGGCGCGAACTGCTGGCCGGGCCGTTGCGTATCGACCTCGCCGGGCGGCGCATCAATTGCCGTGGCAAGGATCTCGAACTGCAACCCAAACAATTCGACCTCTTGACCTACCTGGCGCGCAATCGCGGCACCGTGCTGACACGCGACCAACTGCTGCAAAACGTGTGGGGATATGATTACGTCGGCGATACGCGCACCGTCGATGTCCATGTGCGCTGGCTGCGTGAAAAGCTCGAAGAAGACCCGGCCAACCCCAAATTGATCCAGACCGTCCGCGGCGTAGGCTACTGCTTCCGCTGGTAGGAACATCCAGGGCCGAGGCGAACTCATTCTACTGTCATTCTGAGCGAAGCGAAGAATCTCTCGCCCGCCACACGCGGATTCTTCGCTTCGCTCAGAATGACAGTAGAGCTGCGTTTATCCACTCAGGTATGTGGTATCATAAATACGAAGAACCTGTCGATTTCTTTCCAATGGTAAGGAGCAAATTCATCTTGGAGCCTTTGACCGCACATCTTACGTTATCCCCTGATGCCTCGATTGATCTTCACATGCATACCACTTATAGCGATGGACGCTGGCCTGTTGAGCAGTTGATTGATTACCTGGCGGCGGAACATTACGATCTCGTAGCCATCACCGACCATGATCGCGTCGATACAGTTGCCAGCAACCAGGAACTGGCCGCGCGAAAAAACCTGCCCGTGCTGGCCGGTGTCGAAATGAGTACCGATTGGAACGGCCAGATGGGCCATGTTCTCTGTTACGGTTTCGACCCACAGAACAATAAACTGCTCGCGGTAAGCCAGCACGTAGTGCAACGCCAGCTAGAAAATACCCGCGCCGTCTACGAAGAGTTGCGCCGCAAAGGATATGAATTCCCACACCAGCAAGAAGTGTTACAGGAGAACGACGGCAATGTGGTGCTGCCGCGTGACAATATCCGCCTGCTGCGCGAACACGGCTATGCGAACGACTGGCAGGCAGGTCTGCGCCTGATCCGCGAAGCCGGATTTGTCTCAATTCACGCAGACATGGCAGAAACAGTCGATGCCGCGCACAGCAGCGGTGGCGTCGCGCTCATCGCCCATCCCGGTCGCCGCGAACAGAATTTCACCTATTACGACATTGATCTGCTCGACAAAGTACGCGCCAGCGTACCCCTGGACGGCATCGAGGTCTATCACCCCTATCATAGCCCTGAAATGGTAGAGGCCTACCGCGAATACGCCCGCAAGCATCACCTGCTCACCAGCGCCGGTTCCGACTCACACAGCCACCCCGGACGGATGCCCATCAAGCGCCGCGCCGAAATCAGCCGCGAACTGCTTGAACGTGTAGGAATACAAATCACCCTGTAAACAACATATCCCCCCCTTGCAAGGGGGGGATATGTTGTTTACAGGGTGATTTTAGCCGAGCGCCTCTCTTCCCGCCTCAACCGGCAAAACCTCTTCCGCATCGTAATCGGTGGCTACCGTAATATCACGTCCGCGTCCCAAACCGATAACGTTGAAGATCGGTGTCAGCACGATTGCCAGGATGAGGTTCAGGATAATCATCGAAAACGCGGTATACATTGCCGGGAAACTCACGCCGAAAATGGAAATGGCGTACACCGACTTTAGTCCTGCTGCCGAGAACAGGATAGTGCCCAGCACTTCCGCGACAAACCAGCCGATCAGCAAGGCCCAGCGATTGAACCAGTTCGTGTAGAGACCCAGGAAGACTGCCGGAAGCGTCTGGAGAATCCAGATACCACCCAGCAGTTGGAAGTTAATCACCTGCGCGGTGGGAATGTAGATGATAAAGAGTACCGCGCCAAACTTCAGGACAAACGATGCCCATTTGGCAACGGTGGACTCCGCTCGCTCGCTGGCATTCGGGGAAATGTACTCTTTGTAGATGTTGCGCGTGAACAGGTTAGCTGCCGCGATAGACATTACAGCCGCAGGTACCAGTGCGCCAATCGAAATGGCGGCGAAGGCAAATCCTGCGAACCATGGCGGGAACTGGGCATTGATAAGCAGAGGCATGGCGTAGTTCGCGCCCAGGCTTTTCGGGGGCTTAATGCCTGCCGCGATTGCCATATAGCCCGTCAGTGCCAGCAGACCGAGCATCAGCGAGTAAATGGGCAGCAGCGCAGTATTACGCTTGACCACGTTCTTGCTGTTGCTACTCAAAACGCCTGTCAAAGAGTGCGGGTAGAGGAACAGGGCCAGAGCCGAGCCAAGCGCCAGCGACACAAACGCCCAGTTCTGTTTGGGACTGAGAAATTCAAAAAACGTGGTGGGACTCGCGGCATGTTTCTTCGCGACGGCGGCAAAGATGGCTCCGAAGCCACCCAGTTTGGCAGGCAACACGATAAGCAAAGCGATCAACACGATGAAGATCATGATGTCCTTCACCATCGCGATCATGGCAGGCGCGCGCAGCCCGCTCGTGTAGGTGTAGGCCGCCAGAATGAGGAAGGCAATCAGTAGTGGAAGCTCAATCTGGAGCCCACCAATCGATACGGAGAGTGGAATACCGAGAGCGGCCAGCGAGACCTGGATGCCAAACATCTGCAAGGCGATATACGGCAGCGTGGCAATGATTCCGGTGAGAGCAATCGCGAAAGCCAGCGTTCTGCTGCCGAAACGATCTTTCACAAAGTCGGCGGCGGTGACGTAGCCGCGCTGCTTGCAAACCGACCAGAACTTGGGCATCAGGATAAAGATGATTGGATAGACGAGGATTGTATAGGGAACTGCAAACCAGCCATTCAACACGCCCAGGCCAAACATCGCAGCAGGCACGGCGATGAACGTGTAAGCGGTATAGAGATCACCACCCAGCAGGAACCAGGTAACGGTTGTGCCGAAACGCCGACCGGCCAGACCCCACTCGTTGATCTGATCCAGGTCGCCGCGTCGCCAGCGCGCGGCAATAAATCCCATGCCCGTCACGATGAGAAAAAAGATGATGAAGACGGTAAAAGCAACCGGATTAAAGGTAAACATGGAAGGCTTCTCCTCCTTACTTCATTAGCAGGCGAGCGGCACGCACCGCCTGTACTGCGCTCTGCAATCCGCACGAGCGCTGACCCGTGATGTCAGGCTCCCAGGAAGTAAAGCGCGCCCGTCAGGATGGCCGTCAGTAGAATCCAGAGCAGGGGGAACCAGTAAAGGAAAGGCATCCCGATGAATGTCGGGTCATTGCTGTTATAGAATGGAGGATACAGCAACACGATAAAAGGAATAATCAGGAAGACACGAAGCCAGGTACGCCTTGTCCGGGCCTGAGTCTGGGGTTGCACGCTCACAAGGTTTCTCCTTTCGCGCTTAGCGCAAGATACAATGAAACAAAATAAAAAAAGAAATGACTGGGAAAACGTGCGCGGATGAGCAGTAAAGTGATTGGTACCTCCTTGTAAATGGGTTTGAGGTGGAAGTAAGTATGTAGAGAACATACTTATCCCATCACGAAGAGATAGAAACCGATATATATGTAGTACACCATGAGCGGGGAAATGTCAATAAGGTTAGATGATATGATAATCGCGCAAAACTTCGTTCGCCGCGCGTTTGCCCTCTTCTGCTCCGCCTTCCATGTAGCCCTGGAAATTGTACGAGCAATGTTCTCCCGCGAAGTGGATATTACCCTGGCGCACCTTTTCATAGCCTGCAATGGTGGTATACTGACCCACCAGCCAGCACGAATAGCTGCCCAGCAAATTGGGGTCGCCGGTGGGATAACTGAGCGTGGCTGTGCCGGTATAATGTGCGCTGATACCGGGCCAGATCTCTTCCAGTTTCCGCAAAAATTCGCGCGCATACTGTCGCACCTTTGCATTGGCACTGGTTGTGTATGGCCCATCGGGGTTGTATGACGCGCCAAAGTTCCCACCAGGATATTCGACGATGATGCCGGTCTTGCCAGATTGCCCGCGTGTGGCTTCCCAGGTCGTCTGAAATCCAACATCCGTAAAAATATCGCCGGTAGCAACGCCCGGCCAGGGGCCTTTCGAGTTCCAGAAGCGTATGTCAAATTGTAGTTGCAGCTTAGAATTGGTACCGTATCCAAGCTCGACAATATCGGTCTGCTTGAGAGTCGTGAAGCCAGCCTGGCTATAATCCAGATTGCGCAGCACGCTGAACGGCATAGTGAGAATGACATGATCGAACGTTTCCTGCCGCCTGCCATCAGGCGTTGAGAATGTAACGGTGACAGTGCCGTCACGATTCTTTTTGATAGCGGTCATTTTCCAGTGCAGTTTGACGGCATTTGAAGGCAGGCTGGCAGCGATGGCAAGCGGCAATCGCTGGTTGCCCCCGATAATATGAAAGCGCTCATCAGAGACGCCATAGATGCTGAGCTTTCCCGCCGTGGGCTGAGTAGCAAGCAGGTAGAGCAGGTTGAGGGAACTCTGAACGGTGGTTTCGCGTCCAAATTCGCTGATATAGGCTGCATCAATTAACTGGCCCATAGTCGAGGTATGGCCGCCTGGGACATATTGCTCAATCCAGTCATAAATGCTCATGTGGTCAAGCCGGTAGCCAGTGGCGTTGAAGTTATTATAGGTGGTGATAGGAGCGGCATTTAGCTGCTGTGTCAGTACCTGGTAGACTGGTTTGAAGTCTACGTTAGCCTGAGCCTGTGTGTAGTATTTCCCGAAGAAAAAGTAGGTGATTTGCGATCCCGGCGGCTCCGCTTTATTCACATCCACCAGTGGCAGGTTAAAGCGTTTTGCCAGTTGCCGTATGAGGAAATGGCCCGTGTCGATCAATTCGCCGCACCATTCCGTTGCCTGTTCACCGGCCCAGGTGCTAGTATTGGAGTGCATACGCC
>DAHVFL010000118.1 GCA_027316975.1 Chloroflexota bacterium
GGCAGTACACAGTACGATGCCTGCCCTCCATTGTTGAACGTTTTCCAGAAGCAACATTGCTTATCCTCGCCCCTCCTTTTCTGGAAGAACCAGATTTTCCCGGCAATCTGATGCAATTAGCAACAGAGCTTGGCGTCGGAGATCACCTCAAATTTTTGCTGAACAATTCTTCTGAGTGTATCCGAGATGCTTATCGCACAGCAACCATTTTAACCCATCCGTCGATAGTCGAAAGTTTTGGCATGGTACTGCTGGAAGCGATGACCGCTGGCGTACCTGTAGTGGCAAATAATGGCACCGGCCTTCCTTGCATAATCGATGATGGCGTCACAGGTTATGTAGTTGATGTCAGTAATATTTCAAAGTATACAGAAACTCTCAACTCACTCTTGCACGATGCAGCTTTACGTAAAAGCATGGGAACGGAAGGGCGCAGGCAAGCGGAAACACGCTTTAGTCAGGCTGAAATAGCTTCCCAACTATTTGGTGTTTATGAACAAGTTCTTGGCAGAGCATCCTGCAATATCGCGCCTCAAACTGGTGAAGTATGTGTAAAAAACAATGTGAATTCGCAGGCCATGAAGAGATGAGCCGTGCTCGTTACCAGAAAGATTGATGTAATGGAACAAAGATTTTCTTTTCTGCCGCGCTCCCTACAACTCTCATTGGCAGCAATGAGTATAACATTCATTATCAGCATCATAATAGGTTTGTCCCTGACTTTCCTCATTTCGCTCAATCTCATCATGGGATTGAGCATTGTGGTGTCAATCATTCTAATTGTAGTGTTTTTAATGTGGTCGGAATTTGCTCTCCCTATCTACATTTTATTGGCAGGCCCCACCATGATCTTTGCTGCAAGTAGCTCGGGCATCCTATCGCGACTCTATCTTGGAGACCTGCTATTTGTGTTAATAATAAGCATCTGGTTACTAAAAGAGTTGTCATCAAAAAGCAAAATAAGGTGGTCGAACAAAAGCATCCTGCTTCCACTCATCTGCATTGCTCTGATCGGTTTGGTATCCATCATTTTTTCTCACCTTTCACCGGACCTCCGCGTCACCTATGCGTTTGCGCATTCTGATGTCCCGCTTATACTGGTCAATGGCGTCGAAATGTTCCTGCTCATCAGTCTACCTCTGTTTATCCTGATTGTTCCTACTATGGTACGCACCTTGAGAGATGCTCGCTGGATGATCGGAGCATATATGGTAGTAGGTTTGCCCTATGCCCTGGGAACGATTTTTGCGGGGCCGCTCCATCTCTATTCACAGCAGGTGATCCTTGGCGTCCAACGTCCGGAAATTTTTGGGATATCTTCGAGTAACCTGGGCATACTGAATGTGCTTTTCGCCTGTCTCGCTCTCGGTCAAATGCTCTACGCGAAGAAGGAGGCGACACGCCTGGGTTTAGGACTGCTCACCGGCATCTTCGCTGGGGGTGTAGTGATGGCTTTCGGTCGCGAGTCATGGATTGGACTCCTTATAGGAGTCTGGCTCATCTTGTGGCTCCGCTTCAAGAACCCACTTGCACTTCTCCTCCCGCTCATCATCCTGCTGCCATTGCCCTTAATCTTCCCGGACATCATCAACTTCTTCAACCCGACAAAAGTCTACGGAGCTGACCGCATTACTATCTGGCAGGATGCTATTGCTATCTGGCAGCACAGCCCATATCTGGGGGTTGGAGCAGGGAACTTTCAGTTTTTCGATCTTACCTATGGAACCGAGGTTGCCGGTGTTGCCCATAACCAGTTCCTGGGGGTTCTGGCTGAAATGGGGGTGCAAGGTCTTGCCTGTTTATTGCTGGTGATCACTATGATTGGACGAGCAGCTTTCAAGCACTTCAATTCAGCGATATCGGACACAGGGAAAGCGATCTCCCTGGCATACCTGGGATATTTTGCTGCACTGCTTTTTGCTACCTTTTTCACCGACTCTTTTATCCCCTCTACTGCTGCTGCTGGTGGAACAGGGCCATTCATTCTCATGTCCTATAGCTGGCTTTTCCTGGGGTTGGTCCTGAGCATTCCTAACTGGGATCGAGAAGCTGCCGACCTCGACCCGCCTGTTACCATACCCGAACGTGTCAAAATCACTATGAAATAACCAAAAAGGCATCAACTAATGAACCCACTACGCGTAGGCATCGACCTTACCGGCATCTGGCACCGTCCAACCGGTATTTTCCGCTACACAGCAGAAACGGCAAAGCAGCTCCTTCTCTTGCCAGAATCCGAGCCTGCTCTGCGCTATGTATTGTTCTTTGCGCGCGAAATACATCCCGATTTTGTGCCGTTTCGACACTCATGTGAAACAGTGCTCTGCCCAACTCGCAACGAGTTGCTGAGCAAGCAGTTCTGGTTCCCATGCATTTTGCCGCGCCTGCGCCTGGATATCATGCATTATCCGACTTTTCCGCCGCCATTTTTACGCCTCTCCAGCCCTCGCACCGTCATGACTTTCTATGATACTGGTCCCTGGCGCTATCCACAGGCGCAAACGCTGCATGGCCGCCTCTATTTCCGCACATTACTGTCGCGCGGGATACGTAGGTGCGAGCGCGCCGTCACTCTTTCAAAACACGCCAAGTCAGAGATAGGGCATTTCCTGGGCAATCGCTATCTACCGAAAATCTCCATTGCGCCGGGCGCTGTGCGGCCAGATTTTGGAGAGGTCGTCAGTGATACACGTAAACAGCAGGTGCAGAGCGACCACCAGTTACCGGCTTCATTCTTCTTGACCGTTGCAACAGTAGAGCCACGCAAGAACTTGCCCACTCTGTTTGCAGCGTACACACAATTGAAGCACCAGCTCGGCCCGACCTGTCCCGCGCTGGTGGTCGTTGGTCGCAAGGGATGGAATTGCGACGATATTTTGCGCTACATGACGACTCTCCAGGAGAATGTGCTTTTCCTGGACCATATTTCTGATCTAGACCTCATCGCAGTCTACCAGATGGCAACCTGCTTCATCTTCCCCTCGTTGTACGAAGGTTTTGGCCTGCCCGTCGTAGAAGCGATGACAGCGGGATGCCCGGTAATTACCACCACCAGTTCCTCGCTGCCAGAGGTCGCCGGAGACGCGGCCCTGCTTGTTGACCCGCTCAATACCGGCGAGATGGCCCGCGCCATGCAGCAGGTCCTGCAAGATACCGCACTCCAACAGCGTATGATCGCAGCCGGGCGCGTGCAGGCTGCCTGTTTTTCATGGGAAGAGACTGCTCGTATCTACAGGGATGTCTACATGGCGGCGTCTGCCTCTCACAATTCATAAAGAGAAGAGGTATGTGGGCTATAATCTTCGCTGCGTGCGTTCAAGCTGTCATCCCGCGCCTCCCTGCCACTGTCATTCTGAGCGCAGCGAAGAATCTGGCTGTTGGACGCAGAGATTCTGGGTCTCCGTCCTTCAGGGAAAGTGTAGGGACGCGATTGATCGCGTCCGCTCTCCAGGGCGGAGGCGATCAATCGCGTCCGCTCCCGTCAGTACTCGTCCAGGGCGGACGCGATTGATCGCCTCCGCTCCCGTCAGTACTCGTCCAGGGCGGACGCGATACATCGCGTCCCTACACTTTCCCTTATTTTTCACCCGGAAGGATATAGACCCGAGATTCTTCACTGCGCTCAGAATGACAGTTGGAATTAGGCCGCAAGGAAACCTGCATGTTGCGAGAAAATTAACAGCCAGTCTGTATAACGAGGACCTTGATCGTCTTCAGCAGGATCACAAGATCAAGAAGAATAGTGCGTGAGTCAATATACTGCATATCCAGCGCGATGCGCGTTTCTAAAGAGTCGTGCTTCCGCCCGTATAATTGCCATAAGCCGGTAATGCCAGGTTTTACCGAGAGCCGCTTCTGCACGTATTTGCCATAACGAGACAACTCCATTGGATGAATCATGCGTGGACCAACAAGCGTCATTTGCCCGATCAACACATTGAACAATTGTGGAAGTTCATCCAGGCTCGTTCTACGTAGAAATCCGCCTATGCGGGTGATGCGTGGATCTTCCTCCAACTTCATGGTCTGCTTGTACTCCTGCAAGAGCTTAGGATGGTTCACCAGGTAGGCATCTGCATCGGGAATCATCGTGCGAAACTTGAGAGCGAAGAAGCACCGGTTATTCATTCCAATAATCTCTCTAAAATGAAATACGTCACCTCCATCATTAAGTTTGATACAAACAGCAATGACTAAAAAAAGCGGTATCAGCACAATGATGCCAATGATAGCAAGAAAAATATCAAGAAAACGTTTTGAGAAACGATACAACACTGAAGATTCGTGATCGATAAGAGTGCTAATTTCAAGAACAGCAGTTTCAGTTATGCCAGATTCCTGGTCTACTTCTCTTTGTTGCGTTATGGTCTGCGTTTTTTGTTCCATCCAATGTCTCTCCTACACTCTCGCTACTTACATACTCGCGCACCCGTCGATAATCTTATCTTTATTCGCAAATTAAATACGCGAATCTCGTCCCTACAATGTGACGAATTCCAGCAAAACGGGAATCACTGGCCTGCAGATAGTTGATTGCCCTTAGAACTGAGGACGTATCTGGGTAATCGTGCCAGAGGATAGCCCCCTTTCCATCGCGGAGTAAGGTAATTGCATTACGTGAATCGCTCAGGACATACTCATACGTATGAGAGCCATCAATAAATACAAAGTCAATTTTGCCCTGGTATGATGTAAAATCAAAAGTGGCAGAATCTCCATATAACTGCTGAATTTTACGCTCCCACTTTGTGCCACGATAACGAGTACCCGACGTTTCTTTCATTATCGCAAATCGTTCGAAAGGATCGAGCGAGAATTTCGTATTCTCAACTTGTTCACGGGGCAAATCCAGAGTATAGATTACGGCATCATCAGGCGTATTCGCCGCCATATTAAGCGTAGTACGTCCATCGAACGTTCCTATTTCAAAGCACGCTGTCGGTTGGTTTATCTGAAGGAGTTCGACAAGGACAAACAACTCTTCGAAGTTAATATTTGCCGTAATCTTAGCCTGCTCATAAAGTCGTAATAACACTTCATTAGGCACAAGAGAAGTAATCTCAACTTGAGGGACATACTTCTTCGTGAAGATCTGAGGATGAACCAGCGTCCAGATAGAATAGATCAATTCACGGTACCTCTTCCGAAATATTCCAATTGTGAATAGATACAGACAAGAACCTACCGTCGGGATCAGAAATCCCAGGATATTCCAGATTTTTTTGTACAATGCTTGCTTGTGATATTCGTCTGATGCATAGCTCATTAGCTGATCTTCTGTAGATATTTCCGTTATTTTGCGAACCATTCGTTACCTCCATATTTTCTACACGTCACATACCTGAACATCATCACACACTCTTAATGAGCAGTGGGTGGGTGCTATACCCCATAAACAACACCTACCACCACACCTTTTACTGGCATAGTTCACGCACCTCCAGCACAATCGTGGCAAGATCATCTTCACTCAATGCCGGATGCACTGGAAGCGATAACACCTGCCGCGCCGCTTTTTCAGCTTCGGGAAGACGCGCATAAGACGCTTCAGAGGGCCGGGTCGCCATAAGCGTCGTAGCTCCGCTCCCATTACTACTTTTCAGGGGACCGGTAGGCGTCTTCACGATGGTTGCAAGCTGCTCTTCATCCAGGGGGCGAGCCGCAATACGGTAGAGGTCTTGAGCTTCCTGGTAAAACGGCTGCTGGTAAATGGGGCAGGGGTAATGCACAGCCGTGCCGATGCCCCGTGCGAGCAAGTGAGCGGTCCATGCATCGCGACTGCTCTCGCCGGGCACCCGAATGGTGTACTGGGAATACACATGGCGATACCCGTCACGCTCCACCGGCGTCTTCACGACATCACTGAGATGTTTGCTCAAATAGGCCGCGTTCGCGCGGCGTTGTCCGGTGAACCGCTCTAATTTTTCGAGCTGAACCAGCCCTATAGCGGCCTGCAGTTCCGTCATGCGCTGGTTAAAGCCCAGCGCCACATGCTGGTAGCGTTCCTTCTGCCCATGATTTCTCAACAGGCGCGCGCGCGCGGCAATAACGGGATCGCTCGTCGTTATCATGCCGCCTTCACCCGTCGTTATTGTGCTGGTAGCGGAAAAGGAAAAACAGCCCGTGCCAAAACTGCCCACAGGCTTATCATGGATACTGGCCGCGTGCGCCTGGCACGCATCCTCGATGATAACCAGGTGATGCTCGTCAGCGATGGCTTGCAGCCGCTCCATAGCGCACGGGTTGCCAGAGAGATGCACCGGCAATATGGCTCTTGTGCGCGGCGTAATAGCCGCCTCCACCAGTAACGGGTCTATAGTGCAGGTCTCTGGATCGATATCAACGAAGACAGGTTGCGCGCCAGCCAGCACAATCACATTGGCGGTGGCGGCAAAACTAAAAGGTGTCGTGATTACTTCATCGCCATAACCGATGTCGTGCGCGATAAGCGCGAGATGCAGCGCCGCCGTCCCCGTCGAAACAGCAACAGCTTCCCGCGTCTGGCAAAGTTCAGCAAAGCGTTTCTCAAAGCCAGCAACCCGTTCACCCTGCTCCAGTTGACCCGATTTCAGCGCTTCCAGAACAGCCTCTTCCTCTTCGGTTCCAAATTGAGACTGCGCGATAGCAATCATATGACCACTTCACCCACTTTATTCACTACTTCCCTCCAAATTCTACTTCTAAATAGATGAGATGCCGGAATAACCGTAGAAGTTTACCTATTGACAGTATATGAATCTCTTCAATTGAATACCCTCAATGTGCAAAGAGAAGAGTTCCACTCGCGCAAACGTAACGTTCCGCCATTGGGCAACGTATTAGTAGTAGCAATCACCTAAACTTAAACAAGGCTTCTGGCGTATTACTTGATGAAAGTAACCTTCGTATCGTTGCTACAGGCGAAGGCTTGTATGAAGATACAGTTAGAACCTGATTCGATCTCAGGTAATTACCTGATGTGGCAGGTTTCAGTAGTCTATACAATAGAACTAGTACACGTATGTTCAGCGCCCATACTACACAGATGAATGCTGACCACGGGGCCATACGGAGGAGTCCGGCAGCTGATTTTGTCGGGGAGTATCCCGAAGGGAGCGTGGAAAAATGGCAATAGATTATCCCACGAGGGAGGCGTATAGCGTAGTTTTTGATGCGCCACGCAAAAAACTCACCTCACACAGTACAGAAGACAATGACTCATCCACAGGTCAAAAAATCGCGCGGCGAGATACTGAGCCGCTGGTGGTGATCGAATCACCGTTGGATGATACGGAAGGTGAAGCCTTTCTAGACGCATCCGAAAGTGTCGAAGAAACGCTTGACGGCATGACGCCTGAAGACCTCCCTATACGCATCCGCCGCAGCCGCGCGTCTGCAACGCGCTCGACCACCGGTTCTGAAGATGCTTTTCAGAGCTACCTGCATGATATTCGCAGCCTCGGCCTGCTGACCCACGACCAAGAAGTTGACCTCGCGCAACGAGCCGCCGCCGGTGACTCTATGGCTCGTCGCACGCTGATCGAGTCAAATTTACGCCTGGTGATTGCCATTGCGCGTCGCTACACCAGCACCGGCGTTCCCCTGATCGACCTCATCCAGGAGGGCAACCTGGGCCTGATGCGAGCTGCCGAAAAGTTCGATTACCGGCGCGGCTGCCACTTCGGCACCTATGCCACCTGGTGGATTCGCCAGGCCGTCAGCCGGGCGGCAGGCGAGCAGTCCCGCCTGATCCACCTGCCCGAACACGTCGCCACCCGCCTGCGCAAAGTAAGACGTATCGCGGCGCAGCTCTCGCAGGAAAACGGACTCGATCCACTTCCAGAGCAGATAGCCGATGCCTGCAATATCGAACTCGCCGAGGTCATCGACCTGCTCGGCATCATCGAACAACCCGTTTCGCTCGACGCCCCCGTTGACGACGAAGCTCGCTACTCGCTGGGTGATACCCTGGAGGACAGTGCCGCGCCCGCGCCCGCCGAAACCGCCTCGCAACACCTGCTGGGCGAGGAACTGCATCGCGCACTGGCCCTGCTCACTCCCCGCGAACGCAGTGTCATCACCCTGCGCTATGGCATCGGCGACGGCCGCAGCCGCACCCTGCTCGAAGTCGGCAAAGAACTGGGCATCTCCCGCGAACGCGTGCGCCAGCTCGAAGTCGTCGCCCTCATGAAACTGCGCGGCATCAACGGCACCAACTCCCTCAAAGAATGCGTCTAGAGGGCGCTAGAGTTCCTGGCGTTGAAATACAAAACACGCAATCATAACAAGCGCAAGAGTCAGCCCAAACCCTGTTAGCAGAGGCTGCACGATGTCTCCCAGGGAGGCTGTTCCCGCCAGCAGCTGTGTCACACGCTGCGGGCTGAAGAGCACCGACGGGAGCGCATGAGCTATCGTAGAGTTCAATCCAGGCAAAATGCTCAGCACTAGAAAACCAGCGAAGGCCACTCCTCCAGCAGCGACAGCATTGCGGAAAAGCACGCTCGCCAGCAGCGTCAATGCCAGCGTCAGCAGGTAGAAGATCAGCAATGCCAGGTTCAACAGCACAAAAGGCCCTGGCGGGAGCGCGCTGAAGAATTGGTAGGTATAAAAGTAGTCGCCAGCGGCAGCAAGCATGGTGGCGGTGAGGAACAGCAACGCATACGAGACAAACTTCGCGAGGACAAAAACTGTGCGTGGCACCGGTTTTGTCAACACAGTTACCGCCGTGCCATGAGTCCTCTCATCAGCAATGCACCCCATCGCCAGAAGTATGAGTATTAGCGCCGGTAACTGGGTCATATTTTTGAGATACGCATTCAAGGCATCCGTCGAAGTCTGAGGAGGCAAAATAACCGTGATTCCTCCTCCTAAACTCTTTAGTAGCTCAGGCGTGAGCTTGGTTATAATTGGAGCAGACAGACCCAGCAACAAAAGAATGATCGTGGCAATCAACGTGCGATACGTGCGGTATTGCTCATAGAACTCTTTCTTGAGCATTGGCCAGAACGTGTGTATAGTCATGATTTATCCCCGTACCTCCGTTTCCCCTGGCTCCTCTTTAATCAGCCGGACAAAAACATCTTCCAGCGTGGGGAGCGTCACCTCATAGCGCAACAGAGGGAGTTGAGCCTGCGCCAACAACATAGGCAGGTGTTTTTTGGCGAGAGCCAGGTCGCCGACCAGTACACTGGCCTGATTTTCCTTGATTTCTATGTGCCGGACATACGGTTCCCGGCTCAGGAGGTCGGAGAGAAGGCTTGCGTCGCTTTCCAGCTCGATAGTAATCACTGGTTGAGCGTACTGCTCTTTTAACGCCTGAGTGGGAGCCTGCACTAGCAATCTGCCATGGTGAAGCACTACGATCTCATCACATATGCGATCAACATCCGTCAGAATATGTGACGAGAAGAAAACAGTGCTCTTTCCTTTGAGATGGGCCAGCATTTCCAGTACCTCCTTGCGCCCAATTGGATCAAGGGCCGATACCGGTTCATCCAGGAAAAGCACCTCTGGCTGGTTCATCAGGGCCTGCGCGATACCCAGGCGCTGGCGCATCCCATGTGAATATGCGCCGATCTTTTTCTTTGCCGCGCCGTCCAGTCCAACTAATTCCAGAAGTTCTCCGCATCGCTTACGCCGCACTACAGCATCCAGCCCGAACAATTCACCCACAAAACTGAGGAATTCAAAGCCGTTCATCCAGGAATAGAATGCAGGCTGCTCGCTGAGGTAGCCGATGCGACTCCGCACGTCAACGGTCTGCCCCGTAATCGGGACCCCTGCAACCCAGGCCTGTCCCCCGCTGGGGACAATCTGGCGCGTCAACAGTTTCATAGTCGTGCTTTTGCCAGCACCGTTGGGGCCAAGCAGACCAAAAATGCTATTCGTAGATACGGTGAGATCTAGCCCGATCAGCGCTTCCGCCGCCCCATAATGCTTGCTCAGTCCGCTACAGCGAATCGCGTATGGTTCAGAAACGGCCATTTTCCTACTCCTTCCGTCCCAGAATAAAGTAGCAAATCGGCCCTATAGTACCAATCAGCACGATAATGAGCGCCCAGACAACTTTGCTTCCATTTACCCGACCTGGCTCCCTGCGAATAAGGTCGATGAGCGCCACAATAATCAAGATCAGCTCCAGGGCTGCAAGAGGCAGCACCAAACTGAGTATTGCTCCAGTAGAGAGGTTTATATGCATAGCTACGTCTCTTTCTATACCCTTCCATGAGGATGAACTCTCCATCAACACGGTCAGATCACTCCCCATTCATTGCTATGAAGAGTGTTTTTCAGTATTTCAATATCTACTGAAATATTAACGTAAGAAACAGCAATTTGTCAAGACACAACACGAGTATCCTGTAATATTCAGGATACTCGTGTTGTGTCTTGACAAATTGCCTGAGCCTTTCGCACCCTACTCAGCCTTCAGGCATACTCTCAACAGAGGTTACGGAGCGGTAATGAGATCAGGAACCAGGTTGTTAGAAACGGGGCTTCCCAGTCCAGTCACCAGATCGTAACCGGTGCCAGTTGTACAACTTCCACCAGAGCTCCCAGTTATCACATCATGATAGTCAGTGGCGTACTTGGTGGCATTACTTGCCACGTTATATAGTAGGCCAGCAGCCCATGGTTCTACGGTGTCCTGTGTGTATGGCAATGTCTCCCGTCGGCACCGTCAACTGCGCTGGGTGTCACACCAACCTCGCGGGCGTCGTTCCTACTCCCGCCGCCATGCCCATGCAAGGCCAGCAACAAGGCGGCGGTCTGGGAGGAATGTTCCAGGGACAGGGAGGCGCAGCCGCAGTCATCGGCGGCGAAATGCTCCTGCACGGCCTCGAGGGAAATCGTGAACGCCGCTACGACTATGATCGAGGCGATGATGGCGGCATGTTGGGTGGTCTCGGTGGTATCGCCAACGACATCGGCCTGTTTTAGGCAACAAAATTGACAAGAAAAATTGCGCAAAACCAGCATCTGGACGTGTCCAGATGCTGGTTTTGCGCAATTTTTCTTGTCAAACTACTTTCGTAGTACCCAAAAGGGCTATGCACTCCCTCATTATCCGTTGCCTACCACGCTCAAACCGTCTATAATGATGTGACATATTCAAATGATGCACGTCACACAAGAAAGTAC
>DAHVFL010000119.1 GCA_027316975.1 Chloroflexota bacterium
CTGGTCGTAGAGGCCGCACTGACGCTTCCATTTTTAGTAACCCTGACAACACAACGCAAATTACCACAGGGACTTCTACGTACCTCAGCGCTTATCTTGCTCGGTATCATCACACTCGCCCTGGCTATAGGAATAGGTGGGCTAATCGTCAACTTGCAGAAAGAAAAAGGGAATTTTCTGCTTCGTTCGGCAGGCATCCTCTGGTTTCTCAACATCCTGGTTTTTGCGCTGTGGTATTTTGAAATCGATGGTGGCGGCCCGTTAAAACGCCACCTGGCAGGCCCCCAGGCCACCGACTTTCTTTTTCCACAATACGCGCCTGGAAGCAACAGTAGTTGGATGCCTCACTTTCTTGATTATGTGTTTCTGGCATTCACCAGCGCAACGGCTCTCAGCCCGGCTGATACGCAGCCCTTGACGAAGAAAGCCAAAACGCTTATGATGATCCAATCGGTCCTATCCCTGGCTATTATTATTTTCCTGGCGGCCCGCGCCGTCAATATACTCCAATAGCATCATCATTCAATGCGGTAGGTGACTTCCCCGCCCTCGTCGTCTCCCTGTCTCTTCACATTACTTCTCGCGGGAATTGTAGAAGCGACTTCGCGCCCCTGCTTGAAGACGTGCAGGCGGGCGGGGAGCAGGCGTAAGGCTTCAAAAGCGGTAGGCGCGTCCAGTACCAGAAAATCAGCGGGTTTGTCCTCGTCGATGCCATAGCGGTCCGAGATGCGCAGTGTTTTGGCGGCATTGGTGGTTATCAGGTCCAGCACGTCGTTGATCTCGTCGTAACCGCTCATGTGGCAGAGAAAAAGGGCCAGTTGCGCGGCGGCCAGCATGTCGCCACGACCGAGCGGGAACCAGGGGTCCATAATCGAGTCATGCCCAAGCGCGACGTTGACTCCGGCGGCCAGCAGTTCCTTGACGCGGGTGATGCCGCGCCGCTTCGGATAGGTGTCAAAGCGCCCCTGCAAGACGACATTATCGAAGGGGTTAGCAATGACATGCATTCCGGCGCGGGCCAGCAGGCGCATCAGTTTGAAAGCATAGGCGTTATCGTAGGAGTGCATGGCGGTGCAGTGGCTGGCTGTGACGCGCCCCTGCCACCCCTGCTCAATAGTGTCTGCCGCCATCACCTCGGTGAAACGGGAATGCGGATCGTCGGTTTCGTCGCAATGGCAGTCGATGTCGCGATTGAACTCTTTCGCCAGCGCGAAGGCATAATGCACATCTTCAACGCCCATATCGCGCGTCCATTCATAATGCGGGATACCGCCCACGATGTCGCAACCCAGCTCCATCGCCTTGCGCATCAATTCGCGCCCGTTGGGGAAAGACAGAATACCGTCCTGCGGAAAAGCCACCAGTTGGATGTCGCAGATGTCGCGTACCTCTTCGCGCACCTCAAGTAAGGCGCGCAGAGCGGTCAATGCGGGGTCGCACACATCGACGTGGCTGCGAATATGCAGGGTACCCTGCGCCACTTCCCAGCGCACCTCTTCCAGCACGCGCTGTTTCACATCTTCGCGTGTCAGTGATGGTTTGCGCTCGCTCCAGATCTGGATGCCTTCAAGCAGCGTTCCACTGGTATTGTAGCGCGGTTGCCCCACCGTCAGTACGGCATCAAGATGGACATGCGCGTCAATGAAAGGGGGTGAGACCAGCCGACCAACCGCGTCTATCTCGCGCGTCGCGCTCTCGGAGATGTCACTGGCGATGCGGGCGAACTTCCCATTTGTGACGGCAATATCAACAAGTGTATTGCGGCGATGAAGTCGGGCGTTGCGAATGATAAGGTCAAACGACATAAGGATTCCCCTTTGCGAAAATAGCTGCCGGCAGATTTGATTGAAAATAGCACGCACGCGGTGGATTACCGCCTGCCTTTTTTACCGCTCGACAAAACGAGATTACTTGCCGCCAACGCCCACTTCGCCACGCGGACTCGAGTTGATCTCGATGCGACGCAGGATGAGGTAAGCGACAGCCGCGAAGATGACGCCCAGTTCAAAACCGACATCCATGCCGAATGGACCCCCCAGAGCCTGTGCGATCGGGCCAACGAATTTCACCTGAGCAGCGCCCAGCACAACGCCCACCAGTCCGATCGCCATTGAGACAATAGCAGCCCAACCAATGGGAAGCCGGCCCGGTGTATTCCAATCATCGACGTTGTAGTGCCCGTGTCTGAAGACGAAGTGTTCCAGTATCAGGATAATGGCCCAGGGGCCGAGCCAGTAGGCGATGAGCAGCAGGAAGCCTTCTAATGTCCTGGCAAAATTGGCAGAGTTCGGTATTGCGATAGCAACATAAATCACCGCGCCAATCAGCGTCCAGACCCAACGAGGAACCCGCTGGAAAGTTTTTCCAAACACCTGAACTGAGAGACCCAGGCTATAGTCATTCGGAATGTTGTTGGCGATCACACTCAAAGCAAGCAACACCAGGATCAGCGTGCCAAAACCACCCAGAGGCTGGACAACAGCGGACATTAACGCGCCACCGCCATCAGCCGCATATACCTTCCCCCAGGGAGCATTGGTGGTAAACAGCAGCCCCAGCGTCTCCAACAGAACGCAGGGGATGAATATACCCAGGAATGTCAGCCAGAAAACGCGGCTTGATGGAGTATTTTCGGGTTGGTTCACGTTATAGTCAGCAGCATAGGAACTCCAACCGGTAGCGAAACCATATACTGCGCCGCCAAATGTAATAAACGAGACTAATCCGGTGAGGGTGAGCGTCGTATTTGATGGTGTAAGATTGAAGCGCTGCACAGATACGACGAACATGATGACGAAGATGATCGCCAGTGGAATCCAGGCATAACGCTCGTAGCGATGCACATAGCGATAGCCATAAATGCTGACCAGCGTGGTAAGCACTGCTATAATGAGTACACCCGCCCAGCCAGGAATAGCGCCATTGCTCAGAGCATTGACAAGCTGACCGCCAATAATCACGTTGACGGTTGACCAGCCAATACACGCTCCAACGTTGAATACCGCCATGATGATGCCGCCTACCCAACCAAAGGAGAAGCGTGAAATGGTCATCTGGCGCAGGCCAAGTTTAGGGCCCAAGGTGGAGAAAAACGCCACCGGCAGTACGCCAAGGGCGTTAAAGAGTATGATAGCGATGAAGCCGTCCCAGAAGCCAAGGCCGAGAACAGACGCCAGCGCTCCCAGGGCTACAGTAGATAGGACGAGGTTGGCGGAAAGCCACATGGTGAAGTTGTCGAAGATACGTACATGAGTGCGGGTTGTGGGTGAAACACGTTCGATACCGTGTGTTTCTAAGCCATGTTCTTCTGGAATGGCAACAGTGTCAGAAGCCATTGCGTTGTCCTCCTGGAGAAAAAACAATTGCACGATAAAAAGGTGACTGAAGGTATCCGCCGGTCGAACCTCATCTCACCGGAGATGCCAGGCGCTCTGAAGGTCTCCATGCTTCCGAGCATAGAATTTGCGCGATATACGACTATTCAACTTGCGAGGCTTCCAGGAAGCTACATGGCGTTTTTCATGGTTGCGTGCCACTTCATGGATAGCCACCAGGAGTTGAATATATCGAGAGTATACCATATCATCCATCAAGAAGGAATGGTTGAGTTGGGTTTTTGACATAACTCTTCACACATCATTGGAGCATTTTTCGCGCCTGGGGGTTGATCCACTGTATGGTAAAAACATACATACCATTTCCAAACAACTTGTTCGCTGGTGATTCGTAAGTAACTCCCACCTTTTGACGCGAAATCAGTCGGTTACATCCCGCATTTACGATAAATTCGTATTTTTCTTATGGGAATTCATTAACAATTAGTAATCCCGGCTCCAAACCTCTAGACGTATCCCCTAAAAGTATGTACAATTGTTACCATATACAAACTATCCATACAATGTACGTCATTGTGATACTTTTAATCATCAGGAATCCATCTGGCGATTCATGGTTAATCAGGAGGCCGGTATGTCATCTAATCGAAGCGCGTCCACGGAAAATCAGGATCATCATTCTATTTCATCTGAACTGACATATACGGATCAAAGTCTTGATGCACTTTTTGCGCGCACTGCTGTTTTAGAAAAGGCGTTGGAGGCGCGAACGCGAGAAAACATCTTTCTGAACGAGATGATTTCTACAGTAGGCTCAACCCTCAAAGTTGACGAGGTACTACATAACCTTGTCGCTACGATTGCGCGCGCTGTCTCCTGCCACGCGGCATTCATCTACCTGTACGAGAAAGAACGAGAACGCATTGTACTCGCAAGCGCCAGTGAGCACTACCTGCACCTGGTAGGGAAAATCGAGCTGGCATTAGGAGAAGGCATTAATGGGTGGGTCGCTATGACATTGCAACCGGTCTTCCTGAAAGACAACGCCATGAACGATCCACGCTTCCGCTATTATCCTGAACTGGAAGAAGATAAGTTCCAATCAGTGATGACTATTCCCATTATCGCCAAAGATCGTCATTTGATCGGCGTGATAAGCCTGCACACGGTTGCGCCGCATGAATTTACCGAGCACGACCAGAATTTCGTGAGCAATACGGCTGCGCTGGTGGCGGGAGCTATCGAAAATGCGCAGCTTTACGAAAATACGCAAAAGAAATTGAGCGT
The DNA here is from genome assembly GCA_027316975.1 of Chloroflexota bacterium. GTDB lineage: Bacteria > Chloroflexota > Ktedonobacteria > Ktedonobacterales > Ktedonobacteraceae > CF-113. Next base: position 4,623 of record DAHVFL010000119.1, read on the forward strand.
TTTAACCACCCTTTCGGTGCTGAGCCAGACGGTTAGTTCCGGCCTGTATCTTGACGAAATGTTGCGCTCCCTGGCAACGCTAACCGTCCAGATCATGGAAGCCGATCAATGCGTTATCCTGTTGATGGAGCAGGCACGCGGGCGATTGAGAGTACGCGCATCCGCGCCCACTTTGAACGAACGCGCGCTGAACTTCCAATCGGTTGATATCGATCGCACGATCTGGGAGAAGCTGCGCGATAGTAATGGTCGAGGTCCGTCACAAGAAATCAACGCCAATACGCTGGAAAACCCGAATCCACTCAAAGACGCGCAATACAAAACCCTGCATTCTGTGCCACTGGTGGCCGGAACAGAGAATCTGGGCATGTTGAATCTCTATTCTGTCCGCGCGCGCCGTTATACGAGCGAGGATTCAACGCTGCTGGGAACGATTGCCAATCAGATCGCCATGGCGATCAAGAACAGCCACCTGGTCGATATGCTGGCGCAGAAAAACCTGGTCAAGGGGTTTTTCGATGACTTAATGTATGGCACGTATGACTCGGAAGATACACTGCGGCAGCGTGCGAACTTCATCGGTTGCGATCTGAACAAGGCGCATACAGTCGCGATGATTGAAATTATGCGCATGGACGAGGAGAACAGCGAAGAAAATGAACGCGCCCCGGGGTCTGCTGTTCGGGGGCAGGCCCAGGCGCCATCGATCCAGACAGAGGAAGACCGCCTCGCGCTGCATAAACGCATTACCGGGCAGGTACGACGACGCATTCAGGATAGCTACCCAGGCTCAGTGCTGTATGAACGAGAGAATGTGTTGACCTGTATCATCTGCCTGAGCAAAGACCCGACAGGCTCGCGCTTGAAAACTTCGCTGCGCGAGCTGGCGCGCCAGATGCGGGCCGAACATGGTGTGCGTATGTCTATCGGTATAGGAAACCAGTGCCTGCACATTAGCGACTTCCGCCGTGGTTTTGCCGAAGCAACCGAGGCGCTGCAAATGGGTCAGAACCTCAATACAGAGGGGGGAGTGACACACTTCAACGACCTGGGCGTCTATCGCTACCTGTATAAAATCGCCCGTATGGACGATCTGCGGGACATGTACCAGGACCAGGTAGCGCACATTGCCACCTATGATCGACGCAAAAGCACCGATCTGCTTGATACCCTGGAGACGTACCTGGAGTGCGCGGGCAATCTCACCAAAACCTCAAACCGCCTGTTTGTGCATCGCAATACCCTGATCCAGCGACTCGAGCGGCTGCAATCACTCTGCGAAATCGATCTTCAGGAACGCAGCAACTGGCTCACGCTACAGGTCGCCATCAAGGTGTATAAGTTGCGCTCGAACAAGGGATAGTTGGGCGGGGCTTGCCCCCGCCCTGGTCAACTATCCCTTGTTCGAGCAAAAACTGGCCGCCAGTTTTTTGTGCTTTCATTCAGGTTAGATCGTGGTAGCCAGGTTACCTTCGACTTCGGAAGCTTCCGCGCCGCTTGATTCAGCAGCAGTTTCCTGTTTGCTGCGTCCGCCGCGCAGGGGAATCTCTCTCAGGAAGAGTACGGCTATAGTGCCAACCAGCATAATCACCATACTCATAATGAAGACGTTGTGTATGCCAGCCGCCAGACCCACCTTCACGGACTCGATGACCTGGTTGAACAGCGTCAGGCCTGCCGGGCCTTGTTGCGCGGCTCCTGCCCGCAACTGCGCCTCTACACCGGGTTGCAGCAACACCTGCGGGTTAATGAAGATGCTCAGGAATTGTTTTACACTCGGACTCAACACTGCCGCTTGCTTGATAGAATTCGGCAGCGCGCCCTGAAAGGCGGGCAAGTAAGCGGAGTTCATGATGGAACCCATCGCCGCCAGCGCAATTGTGCCGCCAATCGAGCGGAAGAAGGTGAGCGCCGCCGTTGACTGGCCAATCTTGCCAGGGAGGGCGTTCTGCACGATCAACGTATACAGCGACATACCGAAGCCCATGCCCAGGCCAAGCACCAGCATAGCCAACAACACATCGGTATTACCCGAAGTGACGCTCAGGCGCACTAACAAGAGCGTGCCAGCAACGCTGATAATCATACCCAGGATGGCGAGCCACTTGTATTTACCCAACCGTGACACCAACTGACCGGAAACGATGCTGCCGACAATAGAGGTCAGCATCAACGGCGTCAAGATCAGGCCGCTATTGGTGGCAGACGATCCCTGAACACCCTGCACGAACAGGGGGATGAAGAAGATGCTGCCAAACAATCCCATACCAAAGATGGCTGTCACCAGAGCCGAAACGGTGAATATCCTGTTCTTGAACAGGCTCGGCTCGATAATGGGCTGTCCGCCGCGCCGTTCGAGCAGCGCCTCGTAGACGACGAAACCCGCCAGCACAACGAGCGAGCCGGCAAAGATGCCGATGATTTGTGGCGAGTTCCACGCATACTGCGTTCCCGCCCAGGTGAAGCCAAGCAACAGGGGGACGGTACCGAGTACCAGGAGAGCTGCCCCGGTATAGTCAATCGACACTTTCTGCGATTTGCCGCGCAGCGTTGGCATGAGGAAAATCAGCACCAGCATGGCCGCGATGCCTACCGGCAAGTTGACATAGAAAACCCAGCGCCACGTCGAATACTGTGTGATCGAGCCGCCAAGCGTCGGGCCGAGAATAGCTGAGAGGCCCCAGACCGCGCCGGTGACGCCCTGCCATTTGCCGCGCTCACGCGGTGTGAAAAGGTCGCCTACGACGGCAATGGCGATTGGCATCAACGCGCCAGCGCCAAGACCCTGGAAAGCGCGGAATGCGATCAACTGGTTCATATCTTGCGACGCGCCCGATAGAGCGGAACCAGCCAGAAACAACACAATACCAATCAAAAAGATGGGTTTGCGCCCGAACAGGTCCGAAAGCTTGCCATAGATCGGCACCGTCACGGTCGAGGTCAGCAGGTACGCGGTTGAAACCCAGGTATATCGATCAAAGCCGTGTAGGTCAGCGATCACACGCGGCATAGCCGTTGAAACAATGGTCTGATCGAGCGAGGCCAGCAACATTACCATCAGCACGCCGATCATGGTCAGGATGGTCTCGCGCCGCGTATAGCGCGGCTGCTCATAATCTTCAAGGACTTGATTCGGACGTTCCGAAGTCAAATCAGTTACGTCGGATTGACTTGAAATTGATTCTGCCATAAGAAATTTACTCCCCTTGAATTGCTGCAATGCCTTTGAAGTAGAAACGCCCCAGATGTTTTACATAATCACTTACCGGCATCTGGTTACTGGCAATGAGACGTTCAAAACTGCGTGGCGACAGCAAACTAAAAAATGTGCTTATCATTACAGGCGTGGGCATGGTTTTATCAAATTCGCCCGCCGCTTTTCCATCCTCCAGGATCGACGCAACAAGCGCTTCGAGGCGATCCCACTTCACTCGCATACATCCCTTTTTCTCTACAAACACCCGGCGCAGCTCTGCGCTATTCATGACTATGTAGGGTAGCTGCATCAGATGTCTCTTACCCGGGTCAAAAAAACCACCGTAGACAAACCGGAGTATCGCTTCCAGCTTTTCGCGATTGCTTTGCGCTATAGCGACCGTTGCTTCAACAAGCTCTACAATTGCCTGCGCGTTGCGCTCAAGAATGGCGATCACGAGGTCTTCTTTGCCGGGAAAGTGCAAATACACCGTCCCTTTGGCAATACCGACCCTGGCCGCGATCTCATCGATGGAGGTTTCGTAATACCCCTTCTCGGCCAGCACCTCTTCGGCAGCCTGTAAGATCAATTCTTCACGCTCCTGGCGCTGCTTTTCTTTCAGTGAACGAGGAGCCGTTACTGGTAGCATCATTGTACCTCCTACTAAACTGTGACTCCTGCGCTAGTATCTGACCATTATAACAATTTCTGACTGCTATTTATTTCATGACTCACCAGTCATAATTTTAACATACCGGGTTTCTCTCCCCGAAAAAATGGGACATATGACATCTGTTCCTGCCAACAGATCTCGCGTATACTTGCTCCAGAACCCAACCACGGGAGTGTAATGAAGCGCTCTCCATTTGGGAGTTCAAGTGAGCATGCATGTCTCAGAGAAAGGAAAAGCAAATGAGTGAATCGGTACAAAATCGGGAACCTGTTCAACCAGGTGCGTTGAACAGTATGGTAGTAATAGCAGGCATCATAGCAGGTACCATTGCCCTGGTGGTTGTGCTCCTGTTTGCAGGACTCGGAATTTTTAACAATAGTGGAGGTATAGGTATTCTAGGTGGAGTTCTCGTTCTCATTCTGGTAGGGTCCATACCTGGCATTCTCATTGGACTGAAGGTGTTTCGTGTTTACAAGAAGAAGGCTTCATCACGCATCGCTCTCATCGGTGTTCCCGCGTTCATCGGCATAGTTGGTGGTGTAGTAGTAGGAGGAGCTGTAACTGCCGGTTTTGTGCTGTGGTATGTTGCAACGTATTGCTGTTAGCGAGGTGTGTCTTTCGGTCCACTCGTCCATCGGCCTGGTTGCCTCACGCACAGAGTGGAACTGACAGGAGGAGCATGAAATGGATACCCAACCACACGCGCAGGGGAGCGGCTGTACTCCCACTGTCTTCATGATCGTCGGCGGGGTGATCATGCTGCTGAACGGGCCATCAGGAAACCTTTTGCCCTTGTGAGGAACTTGCATTACTGGCCGATTCTAATGCATTGGTGTGCGCATGCGTATGATTGCCGGAGTCTTCACAGGCGTCCATGCGGCAGTAGAGTCCATCGACCGAGCAGTATTGTTCCTGGTGGGGATTGCACTCGAACTGGATGGTTGCGTGACCGATGTGATAGCTCTCGCTGAGCATTTTGTTCATTGATTGAAGAATGGTTGAACTTTTGCTTTGCGGCATATCATCTATCATAATATGACAGGACAGGGCATACATATTGCTGGTTATGCACCAGACGTGCAAGTCATGCACATCCTCAACGCCCTCGACATTGCGCATGTCGCTTACGAGATTGGACATGGAGAGTTCTCTGGGAACGGCCTCAAGCAGGATATCTGTTGTTTCGCGCAGGATGCGCCACGCGCCAGTTGCGATCAAGGCGGCAATGCCCACGGAGAGCAGCGGGTCAACAATGGTCCAGCCGGTCAGGAGAATGATGATAGCGGCGAGAATGACGCCTGCCGACGCGCCAACATCGCCAAACACATGCAAAGTAGCAGCGCGCACATTCAAACTATCGCCTTCTTTGCGCAATCCAAAACCGATGTAAAGGTTGACGGCAACGCCAATACCAGCCGAGAGAAACATGATGAGGGGTTGAACTGGCTCAGGATGTTGGAAGCGTTGCACAGCTTCCCAGAGAATCACCACGGCGATGAGTACCAGTGTAACCGCGTTGGCGAGAGCCGCCAGAATGCCCACGCGGTGATAGCCGAAGGTTTTGCGAGCATTGGGGGGACGTTCCGCCTGCGCAACGGCAAACCAGGCGAGGCCAAGCGCGAAGATATCGGTGACAACATGTCCGGCATCGGAAAGCAGAGCAAGGGAATTTGCAGCAAAACCGCCAACCAGTTCTGCTACCAGGACCAGCATGGTCAGAAAAAAAGCCAGGCGCAGGCTCTTTTTTGCCATGCCATGCGAATGATTATGCCCTGCATGTACACTATTCATGGTACCAGCATACCACATTAATCAGGGTGAAGGCAAGCCCTGGCTGTCATCCTGAGTGCAGCGAAGCATCTACGCACTGCCCACGAGAGATCCTTCGCTGCGCTCAGGATGACAGCGGGACTGTAGTTCACGCTTCTGGAACTTGTCCCTGCCCAGGCAATGGTGGTGCAAAAATTGCCTTGCGCCAGACTGCGCAACATGCTACACTAAAGCGTGTCTATTTATAACAATGCACGCACAATTCAACACTGGTGGAAACGACTGCGTTTGCGCCTGACACTGGTCTATTTGTTCGTTGCGCTGGCCCTGCTTATTTTGAGCGGTACTGGACATGTACGCTTGTTAAGCCAGGTGGGTCAAACTTTTGGCGGGTTTTTCTGGGGCATCGATACAGATAGGCAGGTCGTTGTTGTCTCTTCGCCCCCCGGCCTTCCGCCATTGGCCATTGCTCCCGTTTCTCTGACTAATCAGAGTACCATTACACAGGTAAACGGGCAGAAAATCACCTCGCTTTCCGGTGTATACCAGAATCAGAGCACCGGGCAGGGAACGATCATCAAATACACTGTGGCGCATGATGGTAAAACCGATACCGTGTCTTATGCGGCGGCAACTTTCACGTTGAGTATGTGGTTCAACAGTTATGGATGGGCATTGATTGCCGGACTAAGCTGGTTACTGGTTGGTGGTCTCCTGCTGGCAACTGCGCTCGAATGGACGGGAGCGGTTGAGGGTATTACGCTGTTACCGCCCGCCATGCTTTTTCTGCTTTATAGTCACTGGGGCAACGCGCAGCAAGCATACCCGGCAGACCTGGTGTTTCAACTGCTGTGGATA
>DAHVFL010000011.1 GCA_027316975.1 Chloroflexota bacterium
GATATAAGGCGGGGACGTAATTATCAAATCTACTGATGCGTCGGGCAAGGGAATGGCGCGCGCGTCTGCATGAAATGCTTTGCATTCTTTCCTGCTATAGGGGAGATTTTTCACGATGGCTGCATGTTCTTGCAATGCACGGATGAAATCTGTTGCGCTGCGAGGAGTATCATAGCTCATGAATCGTATAATCGCGTTCGTAAGGAGGTTATAAACATATGGTTGCTTTTCCGCTTGTTTCAGCATACTACCAAATGACCCTTCAATTGCATCAGCAAAATTTTGCTGAGGAGGCTGTTCATGGTTTTGATATGAAAATAAATCCCAGGTGAATGGATGAATGCATTCTTCAGCAAGCGTAACTGCAATTTGAATGCTCTGTTTTCTTTCAGCCAGAGGAAGATTTACAAAATGGACAGTGCTTGCCATTTCGATAGCTGAAGGGTTTATTTCAGCAGCATAGCAAGTCAATCCTCTTCTTGCGGCCTCAAATAACGTCGTGCCACTGCCAACAAACGGATCGAGAATTACACTGGCATCTTGGCTATATTTTTTAAGAAAGAGTTCGACTAACTCTGGGGAAAATTGCCCGCGCCAGGGGAGGAGACTGGTACGGAACTTATTAGCGAGATCAAGGCTCTCCTGTGGAATTGACTTTCTATCGAAGGGTATGCTTTCTATTTCTTCCAGGATTTTTATGAGTAAAGTATTTGATAGGCTCGCAAACGGTGCGACATTGGTTGATATTTCCGATATACTCATTACCGACTCCTCTTCAAATTTATTCTCATCCCCACTCCTGTTCTTGCCAATAGTATCATGATATGATAAGTATGTCACTCTTTTTCGAAAAAAGGATATCGCAATGGAGATCCCGCGCAGGCGACAACTAAACGACATTGTACCAGGGCTGTTCTTGCTCAGTCACCCAGGCCCGGTCGCTTTGCACATCGTCGCCGTCGCGCTATTCGCGCTGCTGGCTGCATGGCCGCATGTATCCTGGGGCATCTTTGCGTTCATCGTGGGGGCGCACGCCGCCATGCAAATCTCCATTGCCATGCTCAACGACTATTGTGATCGGCGCCTGGATGCGCAGGGCAAGTCGCGTAAGCCCATTCCGCGCGGGCTGATCTTACCACCTGAAGCCCTGGTGGCTGGCCTGTTGATGATCGCCCTCATGCTCATTTTGTTGCTGCCGTTGCCGCCACTGGCCCTGGTTTTCTCGCTGGCGTACCTCGCGCTGGGGCAGGGCTATAACCTGGGGTTGAAATCAACTCCTTTGAGTGGCATCGTCTTCGCGCTGGCGATGCCGTTGATCCCGCTGTATGCTTTCGCGGCCGCCGGACGCAGCGTGCCATTCTTGTTCTGGTTAGCCCCGGTGGGGTTTTTGCTGGGTGTCGCGCTGAACCTGGCAAGCTCGCTGCCCGATGTTGAAGAGGACGCGGCGGGCGGGGCGCGCACGCTGGCGGTCGCGCTGGGAGTAAGACGCTCCTTCCAGCTGTGCCAGGTGTCAATTCTCTTGAGCGCAGTTCTGATTGCCGCACTGGCGCTGCTGAACATAGTACCTTCACAACCAGCGGCGCTGATTATAACGCTGATGCTTACCGCTTTGTCCATTGTAGCCATGCAGCTTTTCTCTGGCCCCGCCAAACCTGTCGAGACACGCAAGGGATTTTTTTACCTGTTTGCCCTGACGTGTATTGTGCTGACCGGGGGATGGCTTATAGGAGCTTTCATCTAATGCCATTACGTCTCACTTTGCCCGAACGCTTGCTGGCAAGCCTGAATCTCTTGCCCGTGCCGTTATTCGACGCGCCACTTGCCCCCGGTATCACAAAAGCCCTGCTCACCGCCTGCGAAATGGGCGTTTTCGACGCTCTGAATGGACAGGCGCTTCCACTGGACGCGCTGGCGCAACGCCTGGATTGCCAGCCGCAGGGCCTTTCTTTGTTGTTGAACCTGCTGATCTCTGCTGGCTACCTGCGCTACCGGCGCGGCCTCTACCGCAACAGCCGTCTGGCGCGGCGCTGGTTAACGAGTGCTTCCCCTACCAGTATTGCCCCCTACATCCTGCATAGCCCCGATATCGTGGCTATCTGGGAACATATGCCGGAGGTCGTGCGCTCGAATCGGCAGGCAATCCGTATGCCCTACGAAGAAGATGCCACGCGGCCTGAGACACAGGCGGCTCTGGCGCGCCACTACGCGGGACTGGCGGCTCTGGCGATGGTATTAGGCGGCGAGATCGTCAACCGCATCCGTGTGCCACAGAACGCCACGCGCCTGCTCGACGTAGGCGGGTCGCACGCCGCGTATAGCATCCTCTTCTGTCGCAAATACCCCGCGTTGCAGGCAACTATTCTGGATATCCAGCCCGGCATCGAAGCGGGCCAGCGTATGGCGAAGCAGACAGGGATGACCAGCCGTTTGAGCTTTCAGTGCGGCGATATCGCGCGCGATGACTTCTCGACCGAACTCGCATCAAGCTTCGATGTGGCCCTGTACTTTCATATCGCGCACTTGCTGCCGCCCGAACTTAACGCGGCAGTGCTGGCAAAAGTCGCGCGCACCCTCAAACCCGGTGGCGTGTTAGTTTTCGTAGACCAGGTCACCGACCAGACGCACCACTCGCGCCTGGCCTCGCTCATGGTGCAACTGATGGCCCTGACCATGATAACAGTTGGCGGAACATGCTATCCCTTCGAGACCGTCAAAACATGGCTGGAAGAAGCCGGTTTGCGCAGAGTGCGCCGCCACCGACTAATAACGCCCGGAGCAACGTTGATTACGGCGCGTAAATAGCAAGAGATAGAAATCGAGATCGAGCTGAGCGTGGGAAACATGCGGCTCTTGTTTCCCTTTTCAAGCGGGCTGGAATGTCAGAGTAGCGTAGGAAGGGGCAGCTCTTATTCTTCCTACGCTACTCCTACAATCAGTTGCTCTTCTAAGCTGTCAAGCCGCTGGTTGTAGGTCACAAGAGCGTGAAACTAATAACGTGGGTAACGAGGGCGACCTGAGCGGAAGCCTACAATCAATCCGACGATAAAGACAATCAGGATGACAATAATCAGCGTTTGTATGCCAATATAAAACATGCTATCATCCTTTCTGCCCTCTTTGTAGGAGGGCGGTGTGCGAGAAGCGAAAGATCAAAGATGAACGGACCGTGCAATACGTTTATATGCAAGACTTACCAGTGAAGCATGTCTAGAACGTAAAATAGGAGTATCAGGTACAAGCGGCAAATAATCTTCGAGATAGATACCAACTTCAATAAATGCTTGCCGCAATGCTGTTGGGTGACAATCAAAGTCTCCATGTTCATCAATACGAAGCGCGAGATCAGTGAGAACTGCCCGGCGAAGCTTGGGCGGAAACTGCGCTATCAGTTCTGCAACCTGGTGGAAAAGGGATTCCTCGATCATTATGTTAAGCACATTATCCTCAAGATCATCCTCAACCCTTGATGCCAACGACTCATCTAGAGAGTAGTAGGCTGCTACTCCACGTAGGAGTCTGAAGTCTTTACGACGTGTGTCTTGAAAGTAGTTTTTCGCTATTACGATAGCAAGACGCTGTAAGGAAGCAATAGCGATGCCTTTCTGCTGCGCATGAAGTACGTACTCAATCGTTTTCCTGATAGCCGTATAAGTAATGTCATATGCAACATCAAATTCCTGCCCTGACCATGCGGCTACGTTTGCACCATAAACCCAGCGTGATACAAGGGACATTAGTAGAGGGCAGAGCTCACTCCAGAATGAATCATCATGTATATCAGTAGCTCCTGCCACTGCTTCTGGTTTGACGACACTTATTTGCATATGACCCTCCTTAGCAATTTTAGCGGTTTATGCCATATGAACATCAGGAAATCTATGATTACAATTTAAAAATCACCATTTCAAGGAAACTTACCAGTTTTACAATAAATAACAGCAATATAGTTGCTACTAAGTTTCGGTTATCGATATTATATGAGAATATAGTAACAGAATACCTAACAAAAGTCAAGAGATAAATCGAAGGAAAGCTCTATTCAACCTGAATATAAGAGATATTAACAATGTGTGATGAACATACCTGTTGAAATTCTCAACATGTTGAGAGGTTTCCTGTGATTTATCTACATCTTGATATGCTTCGAATTACATAAACGCCACTGATAATAAAGAAATACAGATAAAAAAACACGTATAAACAAAAAATCTGAGGGGAAACAAATCAACAAGAGAAATTCTATGATTCAATGGCAATCATTCGAGACCTCAAGTTTTTGAGGGGCAACGTCAGGTCTTTTCCTTGTAAGAGATATCTCTACACAGTTGGAGTTACTGCTGATAGACCTTGTTCGTCATTTGATGTTATCAGAAAATCTAAGTGATATTTGCTTGCTTGACAACGTATATTATAATAAATTAGTGTTCTATGTGAGAATTCCTTGTGTATATCGGGCCTTAATAGAAAGAATAGTTTGATGTCATACGTTACACCAAAAAATATGGGAATTTAAATTTTATGTATATGAGGTATGAAAGTCTAAAATATAATGCTTTCAAACAAAATTAGTCTTGAAAGTGCTCTGCTGGTTGGGAGATCAAAATGAAAGACCTGAGTATCGAAGGGATCAGAAAGCACTTACAGCAGAAGGAAGTCCAGCAGCGTGTGTGGAGGCGTATGCTGGACGCACATTCAAAGGCTACGGTGACTATTAGTCGTGCTGCTAGCCTCTTCAAATTTAGCGAAAACCAGCTACGTGAATGGGAGAGGAAGGGATTATTACAAACAGATAGACCATCCTTATCTTCAGAGGGTAAAGGGCACAGGCAGTACTCACCAGAAGATCTTGATAAGCTCGCCCTTATCCGGGAGTTGCTTGACCAGGGCTATGGTCCAGGAGATATCCCTTCCGATGTTGATACCATTTGGAAGCAAGTGGCGGGCGATCACGTACCTCTGATGTCTTTATCTGGCAGTCGAGAGCGCGAATATGTACCTGAAGGCAAACATCATGCAATTGATACTCATGTAGACATTGCTGATGAAGAGTACTTCTGGCGGTTTTTCGTATCGCAGGCGTTACGCTTGTCGCTCTTGCTCATCTGCGAAGAAATGCCGGGAACAATCGCGGGATTCTTCCTCCCCATTCAAAGCAAAGAATCCAGACTGCGCATTGACTCCCCACATAATATCTCGCAGGCAGGTCCATCGCTGATTGGATGGATAGGAGCGAACCAGGCGTTTTATGCATCGTATGAGCCTGCTCCTACGTTTGACTATCCCAGCGATTTCCGCGTTGAATACTTGCCGGACTGGAACGAAAATATCTGTCCTGCTCCAATCATTGTGATACAGCGCAAATCCAGAGATATTGCTGTCACAGGCATCCAGGTCGCAGCTATACAGCGCATTTTTGAGCTTGTGTATAAGCATGTCGATGATTGGTTCCCTTGTTTTAGCGCTGGTAGACGCGACTGGATAGAACATGTCACCAATTTTGGGCTGAACCCAAATGTTACTGATGCCCTGCTGGATAATATGATGAACATAGTTGTGGCGCTAGGAGGTGAAGAGCATAATCATTTGCGCTGGAAGTTCTGCAACCTGTTTCTTCCCCAGGAGCCTTCTCTTCCATTGCAACAGCGCACGATTAGAGTGCGTGCGCATAGCTCCAATTCGCCAGCACGTTTAAGTTCTATGGTGTTGACGGTAGAGCATCCCGGTCTGACATATAGAGCCTATCAAAGTGGGCAAGTAATCTATCGACCCCATGTTACACCAAAAGATACAATGCTAGCCTATCCTGATATAGAGCAATCCACGCGGTCGGCTATCGCCATTCCTCTGGCCAGCGCCGATGGCATGGTGGCTGGTGCCATTTATATCGCATCCGAGGAGGATGAGGCTTTCTCACCGGACGATCAGCGCGCTCTGCGCTTACTGACAAGAATGCTCGAGGAGCTACTGACAACATTCCAGGCGCGGCTGTTCGTGAGTGGAAGACTATCAGAGGCCCTCGCCAGGCCTAGAATAGTTGATAGCTCTTTCCGTGATTTCCTCTCGGAAGAGGATTTTATCGATGAGTTTGAGAGTCTGCTAAATGATATTCTCAAGCAAGAGGATTCAGAACAACTGAGCGGAAAAGAGATTTCCTTCATCGTTCTAGACATCGATAAACAAACTCCTCTTGCAATTAAAAATGGAGACCGCGCTGCACGAAATCTCAGTCGCGAAGTCGGGATAAAGCTTCAGGGACAACTTCGCCTGCAATCTAACCCCGAATTTAGAAAAGTGTATCATGTCGGCACTGACCGGTATTACCTGAAATTGCCTGGCATGTCACTTGATGAAGCGCGTAATTTAGCTGTACAACTCCTGCAACTGCTAAGAGGAAATTATCGTGTCGATGTGCGGCGTCCTATGGTTGGCAGACCTGTCTTAGCTGACGAATTGTTTGCACTGCAAAACGTGACGGTACGCCTGGGTGTTGCAAATTTTAAATTTCCCAAGCTTAAGGAGGTGTTAGGTAGGTATGGGCCTGAAGATGCTGTGGCTGAAACGAGAACATTAATCCTGAATAACTTTCTTGAGAGTCTTGATCGTGGGCAAACTTATGGTGGAGATTGTGTCGTGAGTTGGGACCATGTGAAATGGGGATTTATTCTCTGGTTTAAAGATGAACCACGCTCATAAAACAAATACGAAGCCTTAGCAATACAATGTTACTGTAGGGCTTTGTGTTCGTTTTACATTCAAATCATCTTTCATTGGTTCTGCTTGTATTCTCTGATCATGCTTTAGAGTATCAATCCTTCAATGCGATAAATACAGGCATGGTTAGGGAAATCAGGATGGAAGTATTAGGGGAGTGTTTGTATGGCAAGAGTAGTAAAGCTTTTTGTTTTAGGATTACCCGGGAGCGGGAAATCTGCATTATCACGTCATATTAGAGACTATGTGAATCGTACAGGAGTCGATGCAGAGAGCTATCAACACTGGTCGGCGATTCGTTTCAACGACTATGCTATTTTGCTTGATTTGTTTTATCGAGATACTGAGGGTAAGCGATTTAAACCTGCAAAGCCAGGTGGGTTCGATGTAATTGACCTGAACGTATTTAATGAAGCTCTTGTGGTTTTGGAACAGAAAGTGACTACATACATTGATTCACTTAACTCAGAAGAACAAAAGCTCATCATAATTGAATTTTCGCGTAATGATTATGAAAAAGCTTTTCAGCTATTCAATGAATCATTTTCCAAGGATGCTTATTTTCTCTATCTTGATACTGCTTTAGAAGAATGTAAGCAACGCGTAAACCACCGTGCTGCTCATCCCACGAATGAGGAAGATGACTATCCTGTTTCTGACTACATCTTCGATGGATATTATTGTAGAGATAATTGGATGCAGATAAGGGATGAGTTGGCAAAAGACTACAAGGTGAATAAAGAATCTGTTTGGACGTTCTACAATGACCATCCATATGAAACAGCCTGTTTGGAGATTAAGCCTTATATAGAGAAAATGTTAAATAGCACTCCTCAAGAAAAATTGGATAATCAAGAGCCTATATTAGGAAAGGAACAGATGATCCTCCAAAAAGAGTTTGCTGAGATTGGATTTTGATTCATTCATACTTGTTAGCAATCAGACAGATATTTGTTGTAACAGAAACCCGATAAGGGTGAGTTCATCCTGTTTATCGTTTAATTTGTTACAATACCTGTTCCTTGCCTTTTTTATCTTCAACATAGATTTGCCTTCCAGTGTGCCTTATTTACCTCTCCATCATGAAGAAAAGGTACTTGACACATTAAGCATCTCAATATACCCTCTTCTAAAGAGAACCGTGTTGCCTCACATAAAAATCTTACTCTCAGGTATTCGTTGCCTCAACTAACAATCCAACTTTGGGAGTGGCGAGGCGGTGGAGCGGCGGCGCGCCGCCGCTCCACCGCCTCGCCACTCCCAAAGTTGCCGCCCGGCGCGCTGGGCAGGGTTGCTGCATTCATGCCACATCTGGCTCTGGTTTGTCAAGAAGAAGCGGTTTCTCCCTGGGCGGTCTCTGGCCCAGCAGGTTCACCCACCGCCAGCTTCCAGAAGGTCGCCTGCAGCCGCTGCATCTGACGCAACAGCACGACCGGATTGAGGGTGACATACTGCTGACGCAGCGTGGCTTTGGCCTCTTCGTTGACGTGTTCGGACTCCAGAACGCGCTGGTACGGGGTCTTGGCCTGATCATATTTCTTCTTGACCTTGCTCCCCTCGCGCGCTTTGGAGAGCAACTTCATGCTCGGCTGGAAGAAATTGACGTAGAGCCGCACCACCTGGTAGAGAGCTTGCAGCGCTTCATAGGCCGACGCACTTTCATAGCGCTCATAGCCCACCAGTTGGCGCACAATCGACCAGTTCTTCTGCTCCACATACGCCTGGTCATTTTTCTTGTAGGGACGCGAGCGCGTGAAGGTGAGATGTTCGTCCTGACAATAGCGTAACAGATGCGCATTGATGAACTCCACCCCGTTATCCGAGTCGATGCCGCGTAAGGGAAAGGGCAGCCGACTGCGAGCCAGCACCAGTGCCTGGAAGACGCTCTGCTGACCGCGATTGCGCAAGGCGACACACTCGGTCCACCCGGTGGCAATATCGGTCATGGTCAGGCTATGCAGGTACTCCCCGCGCGTGGTGCTGCCACAATGCACCACCAGATCGATTTCCGTAAAGCCCGGGTGTGCCTCATCCCACTCGGCAAAGGTGCGAATAGGGATGGCACTCTTGAGCAGGGTTCCCGGCTTGGTGGTGCCTAATCCATGCGGTTTGGCGCGCTGCCGTTCGGCTTGCAAGAGCCGATCAGCTGTGGCTGGACTCAGAGCCAATAAGCGCTCTTTCGTCGTCGGCTCCAGGTGCAGTTCCCCGTGCTGTTCCAGCACGCGCACCAGTTCGGGCAGATAGGGAACCAGGCGCTTGCTGCAAATGCCGTTGGCGGCGCGCCAGCACATCACCAGTGCTTGCTGCACCGCAAAGATATACTGACGTGGCCGTCGCCGTTGCTTGCGGGAAGAGCCCTTCGTCACGGGATGATTGAGCACGCTCAGCGCGTACTTGCGATGGTAGCCAGTACTGGCGATAAACTCGGTCAGGATGCGACTGCGCTCCTCTCCTCGGGCTAAGCGGTAGCGCGGGGCTACCACGGCTAACAGGTCTCTTCGGCTCGTTACACTCATCATGGCCTCTCTTCCTTCCAGCCCTCGGGGTCGATCTTTCAGCGGGGCTGGTAAGATTCTCTCATGAGGCAACGTTTCTGCCAAAGTAAGATTTTTGGTGAGTCAATTCGAGAACTTGTGTAAGTCGTTATCGTGTGTCATAATGCTTCAATGTATTTTCAAAAATAGACATCTCCAAATTAAATCGCGTAAGATGTTGTTGAGGAGTGAGAAACATGCTTGTTAAGGTGTTTTTATTAGGCCGTCCCGGAAGCGGAAAATCCTATATTGCTCAATGTATTCAGAGATTTGCAGAGACTAGTGGTTGGTTTGTTCACCATGCTTATGATTATGAACTTCTTCAAGCAATGTTTTTGGAAGAAGAGAGCAAAAATATTGCCCCTGAGCTGAGAAAGTTTAGCCATAAGGGGCCAGAATCCCATCGTGGCTTTGATGTAATTGATTTCTCGGTGCTCGATATTGCCTTAGAGAGGATGGCGGATAAGGTAGGGTTAGAAGTAGACAAAAAACAAACATCTCCTGAAGATAAGCTGTTTCTTATAGAGTTCGCACGAAGAGATTATATATCTGCATTACATAAGTTTTATAACCTCCTACAAAATGCCCATCTATTTTACATCCATGCTGATATAGAAACTTGTATTGTACGGGTCCATCAGCGTGTTAAAAGAGGATCACCATATGGTCATTTTGTTTCAGATGATATCATACGAGCATATTACCAAAAAGATGACTGGATAGATGGACGGTTGCAAAAGTACCTCCTCGACATACGATTACAGGGTATCCACGTATCTACAAAAGAAATAGATAACAGAGGCTCGATCCAGCAACTTATTCAGAGGGTCAGAGAAGCCGTTGAGGAATATTTCCTAAGAGAGACCGAGGGTTTACCTACTGTTTCTAAATTGGTTTCTCAAACTGAATTGGCTGAGTGAATCATATCATTTAGAACACTCTAGACGCCATGTGATACACTACCATCAAACACATTCTCCTTACCAAATCATCGAATCGCTCAGCTAAAGGATCTGCAAGATTGGCAACAGCACGTATTCCATTTGAAAAATTGACTGCTATACACCCGAATCGTCGTATAACATTGGAGACAGGCGCAATTCCTCTTGCCATGCGTCTCATTGACCTGTTCGTGCCGCTGGGCTTCGGGCAGCGCGCATTGATTGTTGCGCCCCCGCAGGCGGGCAAAACCACTATTTTGCGGCAAACGGCGGCAGCCGTCCTCAAGAACTATCCCGAGGCGCAATTGTTCCTGTGCCTGGTGGACGAACGCCCGGAGGAAGTGACCGAGTGGCGCACGGAAGTGCAGGGGCCGCATGTCAAGCTCTATGCTTCGAGTTTTGATCAGCAATTGGCAAAGCATGGGCGCATGGTTGAACAGGCCATGCACGACGCCAAAGTGCATGTGGAGCAGGGTCGGGATGTGGTTATCCTGCTCGATTCGCTCACCCGCCTGGCGCGCGCCCACAACCTGAGCAGCGAGATGTGGGACGGGCCGCGCAGCCAACGTGGTGGCAGTCGCACCCTCTCAGGCGGCATCGACGCGCGCGCCCTCGAAGTTGGCAGGCGCGTCTTCGGCGCGGCTCGCGCCATTGAGGAGGGCGGCAGCCTGACCATCGTTGCCAGTTGCCTGGTTGAGACGGGCAGCCGCCTCGATGAAGTCGTGTATGAAGAGTTTAAGGGAACGGGCAACCTGGAAATTCGCCTCTCGCGCGAACTGGCCGATCGCCGAATCTTCCCCGCCATCGACCTCGCCGCCTCCAGCACGCGCCACGAGGAACGCTTGCTCTCGGAACAAGAACAAAAGGCGATGTCCTTGATGCGACGCAAAGTAGCCGACCTGCCCAAACGCGAAATCACCGAGCAGGTGCTGCGCCTGATCGAAAAGACTCCATCCAACGCCCAACTGGTCGAGGCAGTCATCAAACAATGGTAAATGAAGCAGAAGAAAGCAGCGCGATGCCCTGCTTTCTTCTGCTTTTTGTTTTACGCCGCTTTCTCCTGGAAGTGGAACAGGCGGGTGGCGATAAAGAAGCAGATCAGACCGTAGACCAGCAATCCCAGCAGGTCAGGCGCGATTTGCGCGAAATCCTTGCCCAGGATCATTACCCCGTTTAACCCTTCCATAGCCCAGGCCGTTACGCCAATTTTGGCGACTTGCTGCATCCATGTTGGCTCTATGAAAAGCGGCCACCATGCACCGCCAATGGCCGAGGTTACCAGCACGACCAGTGTCACAATGGGGTTAAGCTGGCGGCGCGTTTTGACAACCGAGACGAGCAGGATACCCAATCCCGTGGTAGCGAAGCTCGCGCCGATGAGCAGGGAGATCACTCCAGGCCACGAGCCAATCGTCAAATGGAATGCGAAGTAGCCCACCGCGAAGAGTACGGTCAATTGTGCCAGTGTCAGGAGGAATTGCGCCAGCAACTTACCGCCTAGCAGGGCATATCTTTGCACAGGAGCGATCAGCAGGCGGCGGAAGGTGCCATCCTCTTTCTCCTGTAAAATGGTGCCGGCTACCGCGTTGATGCCGAAGAGAGCGAAGAAGATGGCATAGCCGGGAACTAGCTGGTCGAAATTGTTAAACTTAACTGCCTTGCCAGCCGTCAAGGTCTGGACGGCCAGGCTGCCACCCGTCGCGCTGGCCTGTCCGACTGTGCTGGCTATGGCTTGCGTGTTGATGCTGCTTTGCGCACAGTGATTGCCGGGTTGATTGCAAACGCTGTAGACCTGTCCTATAGCCGTCGAGCCGGCGACTTCCGAAGTCAGCACATTGGTCACGATGTTCTGTATGATGGTTGGGCGCGTGTCGCTTGAGCCGGGCAACGAGTACACCTGCACGAGATTTTTAGGGAGAGCGCCAGCGCTGGATGCGGCGATCAGCTTGTTAGATGCATTGGCGGGAATGACCACACCGGCGTTGACATTGCTGTTATTGGCTACCTGATCTTTTACCTGGGTGCTGGTATTGTACTGGTTGACTGTAATTTTGAGAGAAGTAGTAGCAATGTTCAACGCCTGCGTGATGGCTTTGCCGGTAGGGCCAGTATCCGCGTTGCTCATAGCTACAGTAATTGTGATCTGAGATGAGCCGGCCCCGAAGAAACTGCCGAAGGCAAGGCCGATGACGGTAATCAGTACCAACGGCATAACCAGCATGAAAAAGAGCGAGCCTTTGTCTTTAATTGTTTCTAAAAGGTCCTTGCGAGCGATGTACCAGAGATTTTTCATATCGGTCCTTCTCTCTTATTGAGTGCGCAACTTTCAAACGCGTCGATTTATCCTGCTAGTCGCGCAACGTTTTGCCTGTCAACTGGATAAAGAGTTCCTGTAGCCCGTGCGGTCGCTGCACTTCGCGATTCTGGTCGCGCAGGGCCAGCAATTGTTCGAGCGTTCCTATAGCGATGATGTGGCCTTCATCCATAATGGCGATGTGGTTGCACAGCCGTTCGGCCTCTTCCATGTAGTGTGTGGTATAGAGGATCGTGACGCCCTGGTCGCGCAGCTTTTCGATGGTGTCGAAGATGTTCTCACGTGATTGTGGATCAACGCCGACGGTTGGCTCATCCATCATCAGAAACGCAGGCTGGTGGATCATTGCCACCGCCATATTGATGCGCCTCTGCATCCCGCCTGAAAAGTTCGTAATGGGTTCTTTGCGGCGGTCGTATAGCCCAACGAAATGCAGTACTTCCTCCGAGCGAGAGCGGCGTTCTTTAGCAGCCATACCGTAAATTTGCCCGAAAAAGTCCAGATTTTCCCACGAGTTCAGGTCTTTGTAGAGCGCGATCTCCTGCGGCACAACGCCGATGGTGCGTTTCACTTTGAGCGGCTCACTGGTTATTGAGACGCCATCAATAGTGGTATCGCCCGAAGTAGGCGCGAGGTAACCGCACATCATATTGATGGTAGTGCTTTTGCCCGCTCCATTTGGCCCAAGTAGTCCAAAGATTTCCCCTTTGCCAATGGTGAAAGAGACACCTTTCACTGCTTCATGCTTGCCGAACGTTTTGACGAGGTTGGACACCTGGACATGCACCGGGCGACCATCCTTCGGCAGGTGAATGGAATCAGTCTTCGTACTGAACGCCATTGAATCTTGCATATGCCTGTACTCCTCCTACATGATATCGTTTGATTTTCTAGATGTGAACCACGAGCGTTGCTCCCGATTCCCTCAAGAACCGGATTACTATGTATAGTGTAAATCAGGCGCGGGTAAATAGGTAGTACATAAAGACATGTTTTCTGTGTAGGACGAAAATCATAGTGTCTGCACCGTATGATATACTACAGCAGCACTAATTAATGAGTTGAATAAGCGCATCGGGAGGGCTAAGGAAGTATGCGATGCCCATATTGTGGAGGATTTAACGCTGACCGCACGGTTTATTGCTCGAGTTGCGGTCGCGATTTGAAAACCCCGCCACGGCCTGCCGCAGGCCAGCAACCACCGTATCAACAGCCGTACCCGGCGCCGGGTCAGCAGGGACGCCCGGCTCCCATGCCCGGCCAACAGGGGCGGGCCGGCGCTGCGCCCGCGCCGCCGGTACCGCAGCAGTCACGCCACCAGGTTCCTGCTCCTCTGCCATTCCAACCACCTCCGCCGCCCGCGCCAGAGCCGCCCGCGCCTTTCCCACCGGGCGCTATCGCGGAGTTGCAGGCGCTTGAACAGGGCGCGTTGCCGTATTCGGTGATAGAAAGCAGTGTTGGGGATGGACACAAAAAAACTGTACGCATTGTGTATGCGAAAGGCGTTGCCTGGCAGCAGGTCGCAACTCTGCTGAAAGCATGTAAGGAGCAGCAAGAAGCGCAGCTTGAGACGGTTCTTATTCAGGGCGTATTGGAGCACGATACCACTGTCTACAACTTCACCAATGGACAGTTGCGTTTTGACCGTAATGTGCGCCTGGGCGGTTTGACCACCAATCGCTATCAAATTGAGACCGGCAACGGTTTTGAAACCGACTCGGTACGCATCGTTTTGAATGACTCGTAAAGACGCGATTGCTCATATCAGCGGAGATGTATCATATACCTGGATACATCGCGTCACTATCCTCTCAATCGCGTCCAAAGAGGAAGCACTCATGGAGATTGTTGAGCTTATTCGCAAGAAACGGGATGGATATACCCTCAGCACACCCGAAATTGACTGGTTGATTCAGCAGTATACGCGAGATGAAATTCCTGATTACCAGACGTCGGCGTGGGCTATGGCGGTCTTCTGGCGCGGCATGGATGCGCGCGAAACGAGCGATCTGACGCTGGCGATGGCGCGTTCGGGAGAGGAACTCCACGCGCGCGACATCATCTCGCCTGTGGTTGATAAGCATAGCACAGGCGGCGTGGGCGACAAGGTGACGCTGGCGGTCGCGCCCCTCGTGGCAGCCTGTGGCGTAGCGGTGGGCAAGATGACCGGGCGCGGCCTGGGACATACCGGCGGCACCGTTGATAAACTCGAATCTGTGCGGGGTTTTCGCTCTAGCCTCACCCGTGAGGAGTTTACCGGCATTCTCTCCAGCCACCATATTGTGCTGGCGGGTCAATCTCACGATCTCGCGCCGGCAGATGGCAAAATGTACGCCCTGCGCGATGTCACCGGAACCATCGAGAGTATTCCCCTGATTGCTGCTAGCATCATGAGTAAGAAGCTTGCTGTAGGCGCATCCCATTTGCTCCTGCATGTCAAAGTCGGCTCAGGCGCATTTATGAAAACGCTAGAGCAGGCTCGCGCGCTGGCAGGGACAATGGTTACTATCGGACGCCTGGCAGGTCTGCACACTGTGGCGGCCATTACCTCGATGGAACAGCCGCTGGGATGCGCCGTCGGCAACGCGCTGGAAATGGTTGAAGCAATCGCGATCTTACGCGGTGAAGGGCCGCAGGATGTGTCCGAACTCTGTTATCATGAAGCGTCAGAATTGTTGGTCATGACCGGGAGCGCGCGCAGTCTGTCCGAAGCGGAAACGAGGGTTGAGCAGGCCATACGGTCTGGCGCAGCGGTTGCCAAACTGGCTGAAGTCATTGCTGCTCAGAGTGGGGATGCGCGTCAAATCGAGCATCCCGAATTGCTGCCAGCCGCGCCGGTGCGTGTGATGCTATCCACGCCGCGCTCTGGCTACATTAGCGCTATTGAGGCGGAACAGGTGGGTCGTACCAGTATGCGACTGGGAGCGGGCCGCTTCAAAAAAGGAGAGCAAATCGATCACCGCACCGGTTTCGTCTTGCAGGCAAAAGTCGGCGATTATCGCACTGCCGGTGATCCACTGGTCGAAATTCACGCGCGCAGCCAGTCCGAAGCCGATTCCGTGCGCGAGTCGCTACTCGCCTGCTACACCTGGAGTGATGCACCAGTGTCAGTTCCGCCCTTGCTGCTTGATACGATTCGACCCGCATAGAAACTGGGGAACTTAATGCTGCTGCCCATTTGATGTATTTGATAAAAGGGCCTGTTCTACTTCCTGCGCATCCTTCGCTATACTCAATTTTACATTCAAACGACGTAGACTATCCAGATCGTCGATGGAGTAGACACGTTGGTGCGCGCGTACAGCGATTTCCGGGAATCGTATCTGAACAATATCCATTATAGCTTCTCGTAGAGCCTCGATCCTTCCTTCTCTAAGCCCTTTCTCCATCCCTTTCTCCATCCCTTTCTCCATCCCCCTGGCTAGCATCTCCTGGTAAGCCCAGGCATCTTCAAAGATGTCTTCGGATAACATGGTAAACCTCTTTCTGAGCCAGTCACGGTCTTCCGCGCTCTTGAACACAAGTGACGCAAACGCATAGGCCAACGGAAGTAAGTCGCTTTTCCCTGCATTATTAAGACTGACGATCATATCATTTACAACTTCATGGTGTACACCATCTTGTGTTAAAGGGAGCAAAGGAAGTAATCCCTCGATGCCGCCTTGTTTTATGAAATCTCCAGGAATTTCCCAGAGCTTGACGGTATCGAAAAAAAACAGGTGTATAGCCCTTCCATTTGGGCGTATTATATTATATGGCGATTGTACCACATTGCCGTCTTGTTGCAGGTAAATCACAAACGAACACACAGGCAGCCCTGAAATGATTGTGGCCTGCGCGTTGTATTCCCAGAGCCGCCTGCCCATGTTACCATCGCGCCGTTTCTGAAATTCTACATGCATGATAACTTCTGAGCCATTCCAGTTGACAACGTACAACAGATCGGCTTCCAGGACGCGACTCTGCATTTCGGTGTTAAGTTCTCTTTCAAACTTCGCGCCAGGAAGTAGCAATGATACGATATCTTGTTTATTCGCCTCCACCAGTAATTTTATAAGAGAATCCCAGTGTTTTGCCATGCCCTGTACCCCCACATCGTTTGGTATGAAACAAGTGTACCATAAGGGAGACGGCTTGTCGAGAGGATTATCGGGGTAAGATCGAGCAAAAAGAGAAGAGTAGATATATTTCTTTGAAATTATGCCTGTAACATCAACTCCAGGAAATCAGCCGTAGGGCGGCCGCTACTGTTCGCGCCGCGTTCGAGGAAAACGTGGCCCGCGCCGTCGCAGGCTGCCGCGCCCAGCAGCGAACCACCGCCGGGCAAGGCGGGTAGCGCGGTCCAGTTTAGCGGGTTGAGAGTGACGAGCCAGGCGGTAGCAAGGGCGTTGGTCTGAGCCGTATTATATCCTCCGAGGATTACCAGGTGGTTGTGTCCATCCAGGCAGCTTGCTGCACCGCTGATGGCCTGCGGCGCGTTGGTTGGCTCAAGTACCCAGGTGTTCCGGGTGATGTCGTAGCGGTAAATGCGAGATGATGCCTGGCGTTGACCTGCGTCTTTTGAGCCGCCAATGAGCAGAATGCCGCCCTGTCCGTCTGGGGCAAGCGTTACGTAGCCCAATCCAGTAAGCATTGGAGTCAATATCTCCCATTTGGCTGTGTGAATATTGTAGCGATACCAGCCGGTGCCAGCAGGCGCCTGGCGATCGCCTGGAGTGGCAAATCCCCCGGTCAGGTAGAGATGCCCCATTTGATCAGCGAACAGAGTGCTGCCAAATCCGATGAAGGCCTGAACCGGGGGGAGAATCTTCTGAAGGGTGCCTGTGGCGAGCGAATACATATAGAGCGCTTGCGCCACTTTTCCGGTATCGGCTGAAAAGCCGCCGGTGAAAAAGAGAGATTGGTTTTCGTCCACGGCGGCGGCATTGTTTCCCATAATGGGAAAGCCAGCACTGGCAACGCTCTCCCAGCGAGCTGCAGCGATGTCGTAGCGATACAGTCCGCGACTGTAGGGTGGATTTGCGCCCGCGCCCCGAAAACCGCCGCTGATGTAGATATAGCCTTTCCCCTGTATAACCACAAAACTGGCAGTATTATCGGCTTCCGGCGATGGTAGTGAAGGCAAGGATTGCCAGGTCATTTGCGTTGTCACTTCTGGTGGAGGAGTGAGCGTTACAGTTACGGTGCGTTTCACGCTGGATGTGACCCTGGAGGGATGTCCCGCCGTATAGTAATAGTAGGCAAAATACGATGCCAGGATGCCGGCACCCAGGAGCGCAAGAATAAGTACAACCGTGAGCAGCTTGCGGGGCCGATTTGAACGAGGCGAAGCAAATTCTCGCTCGCTGACCAGGGGCGTTGGCATACTATGAGATGCCGCGCGTTGTTTTAGACTTTCATCAATCGAAGCCAGTTGTATCGCCAGTGCCTCTTGCTCCAATCCTTCACGACGCGCCTTGTAAAGATTTTCTCGCGTATGGGCAAGCCGCATTCTGGAAGCGGTCAACTTGCTTTTAGTGTCTGATGCGGGAACAGTGGCAAGAGCTAGCGCTTTTGCCGGTTCGGCGGGTGTGCGTGTTTGCCCGGTGCGTTCGCCTTCTCCGGTCAGGAGCGCAAAGCGATTGAAAGCCCGGCGTTCCTCGATGACGCGAGTGCGTTCGAGCGCCATATAAAAGGTATGCGCGGTCTGAAAGCGATACATGGCTTCAGTGCGCGTAGCAACAGTGACAAGGCCGCTCAGGGCGGGTGAAAGTGCGGGATTGATCTGGCGCGGCGATTCAATCTTGCCTGTGCGTGTCCCTACTCGCCCAGGACGCTGACCGCTAATCATCTCGTGCAGCATCACGCCCAGGCTGTAGAGATCGGACCGCCCATCGGTTTGCCCACTCCCCTCAAATTGTTCGGGCGAGGCGTAGCCAGGCGAACCAAAATCGGTGGTATCATTGATCTGGCCCTCTTTGAAATAGCGGGCAATGCCGAAGTCTACCAGCATTAAGCGACCTTCGGGCGAAAGGATCACATTGGATGGTTTCAGATCGCGAAAGACCACGGGCAGGGCCTGCTGATGTAAATAGTCCAGCACATCGCACAATTGCATGGTGTAATTCAGCGCCTCAAGTGGAGGCAACGGCGCGTACTGGTGAATGTAGTTTGCCAGGGTTGATCCCGGCAGGTATTCCATTACCAGGTACCAGTAGCTATCCTCCAGGAAATAGTCGTAGAGGGTGGGTATGGCCGGGTGATTCAGGCGCGCCAGCAACAGGGCCTCGCGCAAAAAACGGTCGGTATTGATGCCGCCGCTCAGTGGAAAATCGTCGATAAACATCGAATGGGTGGGTGTGCGCGGGGTTATCTGTTTCTGGTGCAGGAGATTGTCGAGTTCGGTCATGACGCTTTCCGGCAGGGGTTGGTCGGCGCGTCCCTGTTTCAATGCGACCGGCACATCAAGCGCGCGGTGAGATGCGAGAAACACTTCTCCCATGCCACCATGTCCGATTACGGCTTCTACATGGTAGGTTCCCTCCTGTAAGGATCGCCCCACCAGCGTATTCTGTAATCGCGTTGTACCCTGTATTTCCTGTTTTCCTGTCACTGTGCGCCCTCCCTTCAACATAGCCCTTGAACCCTTCTCTACTCATGTTAATCAAAGTTCACCCTTACGTCAACAAGGAAGCAGAGTAAATCAGAATTTTTCCCCAATTGTGATGTAGACCTCCCAACGCCAGCTACGCACTCTTTCGGAGCGGCGGCGCAGTCCATTTTGTTCCAGGGGAATGTGTTGACCGAACCAGGCATCCGCTACTTCGTCGGTTGTGGTACCCGTGCCAGTATCGTGGTCGATGTGTAGCACGCCAGGTTCAAACGGTGCTTTGCTTCGACTACGCGCAACCTCATCATCTAAATTGCGCTCTTTGCGCGGGCCAAATACGGCGGAGGAGCCATAAACAAACATCTGCATGAGTACCAGCAGGGGCTGCAAGAAGCCGACCGGAAGCAGGTTCGCGCCCTCGATTACTATAAGTTGCCCACCGGGACGCAGCACACGAGCAGCTTCGGCAATGGTATCGCTCTCATAAATATACTCGGAAGGAAAGGCACTTACCACGGTATCGAACGAGGCGTCGCTAAAAGGTAATCCCTGTGCCGACCCCAGAATAACCGTTGCGCTCATTCCCACTTTGCGGCGTTGCAGCGTTTCGCGCGCCGCGGCAACCATTTGTGGAGAGTATTCGACCGCGCGACAGGTATACCCGGCGGCGAGCATGTCAGCCAGCAGATCGCCCAGTCCGCAGCCGAGTTCCAGTACATCCTTACCGCGCAAACGCGGCAAAACCAGGCGCTGCCAGACCCGCCACTGCCCCGCGAAAGGCACCGTGCTGGCGAACCGGTAAAGATATTTGTTTTTGTAAAGCGTTTCAAATAGCGTTTTGCGCAAGGTGGGCATCATGATACACCTGCCTGACTAAACCAGGGCGGGGACTTCGCCGCTCTCGCGGCTCCCCCACCCTGGTTTGTCCGGTAATTCATCCCCCAATAGCCCACAATTTAGCGGTTCAGGGCTTCCTCGCTGGAGAGGATTTCATCGACCAGGCCGTACTCCACCGACTGCGGAGCGGTCAGGAAGTAGTTGCGGTCGGCGTCCAACTGGATGCGGTCGCGGGGCTGACCAGTATGGCGGGACAGGATGTCGTAGATGCTGCCGCGCAGGCGCAGGATTTCGCGAGCGGTGATCTCGATATCCGCAGCCTGGCCTTCCGCGCCTCCCAGCGGCTGGTGAATCAGCACGGTGGAATTGGGCAGGCAATAGCGTTTGCCTTTTTCTCCAGCCGCCAGCAGCACTGCGCCCATGCTCATAGCCATGCCGACGCAGACGGTTGCTACATCGGGCTTGACCCATTGCATGGTGTCATAGATGGCGAGACCGGCGTAAATCACGCCGCCGGGGGAGTTAATGTACAGCCAGATGTCTTTGGTCGCATCTTCGCTCTGGAGAAACAACAATTGCGCAACCGTCAGATTGGCAACGTTATCGTCAATGGGGGTGCCAATAAAAATGATGCGTTCTTTGAGCAGCCGGGAAAAGATGTCCATGCCACGCTCGCCACGAGGCGTTGACTCGATCACGTTAGGGACAATAATGCCCTTAGGCTCCATAACTTCGCGGGTGTCTTTGATCCAGCGAGGATCATTCGGGTTAA
This sequence comes from Chloroflexota bacterium, assembly GCA_027316975.1. GTDB lineage: Bacteria > Chloroflexota > Ktedonobacteria > Ktedonobacterales > Ktedonobacteraceae > CF-113. Next base: position 20,699 of record DAHVFL010000011.1, read on the forward strand.
ATTTGCTACCCATCTTTGCTCCTTATTCATATCCGTAGCGATTGGTCTCTTTCTCAGCTGGATCGGGCGTGGACGCGAGAAGTCGAGCCCACCGACCCCGTATTGAAAATGAGAGACGGTATCGGCGAAAACAGAGTGTGCAGAGGAACTCTCCATCCTTCAATCTGAAGGATATCGAACCCTCACGATAGTTCGTGTACCGTTATGATAGCACCTGCACGTTGTAAACGCAAGCAAAAAGCAAAGCAATTTGGCACTCTTGTACGTCGTTTGCTAATTTGCCTTAGTCACGCCTGGGATTACGCAGGCGATATTCAATGGCGTCATCGAATGTAGCCCGTATTACGAGGCCAGTATCGGTCATGCGCGAGCGTATACGTTCTTCGACTCCCTGCAATCCCGTGTTATTGGTTGTGATGATGGTTGGAATGCGCGAATTGTAGCGGTAGTTAAGCAACTGGAAAAGTTTCTCATTGGCCCAGGGGGAACTCTGTTGCGCTCCCAGGTCATCCAGTACCAGTAATGCCGCTTCGCGCATCTTTTGAAACAACTGATCGTACACTTCGGTTGAAGTGGGCATAAAAGTTGCGCGTAAGTGGTCGAGCAGATCGCTCACTGTGCTGAAAAGCACCAGAGAACCGCGAGCGAGCAGGCGGTTAGCGATGGCCGCCGCCAGGTGCGTTTTGCCACAGCCCACCTTGCCGATCAAGACCAGCCAGCCATAGGGGTCTTCGGCATATTCCAGCGCGATATGATAGGCGTTATACACCGATCGCGAGGAGTTCGGGTTGAAATTCTCGAAATTTTTATCTTGCAACTCGCCCAGATTGGACACTTCCTGTAATTGACGGCGACGTTTCGCCGTGCGTTCGATTTCTTTACACTCGCAGGCGATAGGTTTGCCAAAGTTGGGATGTCCATAGGGAACATCAGCTCGCAAATACCCCGCGCCTTTGCATACCGGACAGGTAGCGATACTGGTAGTATAGGGAGCAGGTATTACTGGCTGAGGCGTGTTAGACGCATCTTGTTGCAAACGTGCCGTCGATGTTGACCGGTTGAGCGGCTGCGTGAGACGGGGCATGTGCCCGGCGCGCTGCGTCGCAGGTGGCTGCGCAAGAGGTATGGGCAGGCGCGTTTCGCGAGTATGGGGCGTTACGGTTGGTTCGACCTCTTCATCCAGGTGGGAACGCAGTTCGCGTGTCACCATCGATTGCTGGTTTCTTGGATAGGTCTGAGCGATCCTGGCGCTGGCGCGATTCAATACATAACTATCTCCAGCGTCGCGCGTGGGCGCGGCTTCCTCGTACCCATCGCTTTCCCAATCGCCATAGCGGATAGGAGCGGTATCTTCCTCCCACTCGCGAGACCAACCTGCCTGTGTATCAGCCTGTGCTGGTGGCTGAGAAACAGGGTGGTAGTTTTCGGCATGGCGGGTGGGTACGCGCTGCTCCTGCTGCCTGGAGGAGCGTTCTCCCGCGCTTCGATTGCCCGGTGTGTAGTGGGTTGAACTCCCTGCATTTCCGGATGCGCGTGTCAAGCTTTGCTGGCTGCGAGGCGGCGGTGTAGCGGCCCGATTTGTCACGCCTGGCTGCTGTTGAGCGCGGGGCGCGTTACTATATTGCCCCAGACGCGCATTCTGCTCAGGCAAGGGACGATGGCCCTGAGTCGCGCCAGGGCGTGGTCCTTGCGGCGGGGTAGTGTAGGGACTCGATGTAGCGGGTCCGCTCGCCTGGCGACGCTGCGCCGTGCGGTGGACGATTTCGTTCAGGCGTTCCATGCTTGCCTGCCTTCCGTTTCCCAGCGCCGTAAAATGGCGCGGATATAACTCCATTTTCGTTTGTTGTGCAGAACTGCCTCGCGGAACGCGGTTTCAATCCATTCCGCGGGGTACGCATCGGCGGCGTCTCTCAGTTCGTCCGCGATCAGTGGAGAGAGCAACCCGATATTCTGCTCGTATAGAAT
>DAHVFL010000120.1 GCA_027316975.1 Chloroflexota bacterium
AAGCCGACCTGGAAAACGCGGCGGCAGAACGCGACGCCGTACAGCGCGTCATGCAGCAAATCAGCCCCCGGTTGCGCGAATGCCTGTTGCTTTCTATCATCGGGCAGTTTTCAACGGCTGAAATCGCCCGTATGCTCGATATGGAAGAAGCGGCAGTTCGCCAGCGACTGGCGCGGGCGCGCAAACAATTTCAACAACTTTACACGCAAGTGGGCGGAGAAGAACTCATCGACGCCCAATCTCCCATTACTTCCCCGGACATGTCACAAAATCGACTCCCCGCGCATCATAGTCCTGTAGAACGTGTTGAGAGTCGAGCGTTCAACGCTCATGCTCAACCCTGAACATGTGGAGGAACTATGCGCAACGATTCAATCGAAACACTGCTGCTGCGTCACTACGGCAGCGCAGCGCCCGCTCCGGTTGACCTGCAAGCGCGTGTACTGGCCTCAGTACAACAACAAGCAGCCGAAATCAGCGCCAGCGCAAGAACAGCCAGCGCCTGGCGCGAACGCCGCGTGAGTCGCCGCCGTGTCTTGCGCCTGGTCGCTTTCAGCAGCGCCGGTCTCGGCATACTCAGCATCGGATTTGAGGGACTGCGCCAGGTCGAGGCCAGCTTGATTGGTCATGACACCAACAAGCCTGCCTACTCCTGATCCCGCCAGCCTGAGACACAGGCATCTGATTGTCGAATCTCATCGTAGATTGATGTAGGGACGCGATTTATCGCGTCCGCTCACAAGGACATGATTACCGCGTCTGCTCAACTGAACGCGATAAACCGCGTCTGCTCAACTGAACGCGATAAACCGCGTCTGCTCAACTGAACGCGATAAACCGCGTCTGCTCAACTGAACGCGATAAACCGCGTTCACAGAGCAAGGAACCGATTTACCGCGTCCACCGAAATGTACAGGATGTACAGGTTTCTATAGAGTTAAGAAAGGTCACCACCATGATTCCAGGATTCCACGGCTTCGACTTGATCGTCATTCTTATTATCGCGCTGCTTATCTTTGGCCCCAAAAAGCTGCCTGAAATGGGCTCTGCCATCGGCAAAAGCATCAGAGAGTTCCGCAAAGGCGTGAATGAGCTGACCCAGCCTAAACCCGAAGAAGATTACAAGCTGCCAGTCGCCAGAGATACCGTTCCCGCCAAACCCGGCCTGGGAAGCGTTGCCTATGAAGGCGAGATGAGCGTACCGGCCCCTGCGGTTACTAACGAAGTATTGCGCAAAGAAACTTCCGTTGAATAATAGTTGCCAGCAGGACGCGGGCGTTTGCCATGTAACATATCGCCCGCTCTACAGGAGTAGATATGGCAACAAGTGACATAGATCAGCAGGACCCAGTGGCAACCTTCAATGGCCTCTTCGACAACGACGACCCAGATGGAGATGAGTCGGACATGTCCCTTGTGGACCATCTGGAAGAACTGCGCCGGCGCATTTTCAAATCGCTGATAGCAGTTGTGCTGGGCGGCATTGTAGCCTTCATCTTCCGTGTCCAGATCATGGGCTTCCTGACGCTGCCACTGCCCAGACAAGCCGCGGACGTACTTGGAAAGGGCAACAAGTTAGTTGTTACCGGTCTGGGGGACAACTTCACCGTTTTCCTCAAGCTTTCCATTGCTGTAGGTATCCTGGTCGCAATTCCCGTAATCCTCTACCAGGTATGGGCTTTTGTCTCGCCAGGGCTTTACCAAAAAGAGAAGAAAACCGCCCTACCGTTTGTTTTCCTGGGCGTCGTTCTCTTCCTGGCAGGCATCTCGCTCGGCTTCGTCGTACTGCAATATCCGGTGCAGTGGCTTATCAACTTTGGCTCAAGCAATTTCACCGAGCTTATCACGGCTGACAGCTACTTTACCTTTGTGGCCTTCTTCCTGCTGGCCTTCGGCGTCGTCTTTGAGATACCGCTCGTGCTGACCTTCATGGCACAGCTTGGGCTAATTACCTCTCAGACATTAAGAAAGAAGCGGCCAACAGCGCACGTCGGCATGTGGATCGCCTCCACATTCCTCACTCCCGGCGCGGACATCTACAGCCCGATCATCCTGGGCGTCGCCATGTCCATCCTGTTCGAACTGACGATAATATTCATCCGCTTCACAAAACACTAGCTTTTGCCGACTGAATCGGCAATGATGGAGACACAAGCGTCTCCATCATTGCCGATTCGGTCGGCAAAATTCATCATGGGCATGTTGACCACAGGTGTTACAATGGCTGTAGAAATATTGATGTGTATAGACAGATCGGGCAATACTAGAGGAGTAAGGTAAATTATGAGCGATCCAACACCATATTCCTACAACCCGGATAACGGCCAGGGTCCTTATGGGACTTCCAACAGCTCCTGGCCGAATAACGGCGCATCTCCATATGCTGATCCTACCTATCCCAACTCCGGTAGCGCACCCTACCCACCGCCGCAACCGAATACAGACTACGCGCAGCCAGGAAATTACGCGGGGCAGCCCTATTTCCCGCCAAACGCACAGGAAATGTATCCACCCCAACCGGCTTACATGCCCTATGCTGCTGGCTTTCGACCAGCACAGAGCAACGGCCCTGGTATCGCCAGCCTTGTCCTGGGCATCATCGGCATGATGACATTCTGGTTCCCATTCGTCGGCTTCCCAGTTTCGCTTGTGGGTCTGGTCCTGGCCGCCATCGGCATGAAACGTATAGACGGCAAGGGATTCGCGGTAGCCGGCCTGGTTCTCTCCATCATAGGCGTAGTATTAGCTGGCTGCATCGCTGCTTTCGCTATAGCTGCCCTCCGCAGTCCCTATTATTAAAATCAGGCGCAACAAACAGGGTAACGCTATTGCCTCATACCCGCCCAGGTATGTTGCCTTTAGTATACCTGAACCTTCCCCACAAAATCGCAATTGCTAGCATGTAACACGCCGCCCCCAGCAAGAAAATAGGCGCATAGCCAAATTGCACAATAACTATTCCGCCCAGTGACGCCGTGATCGCCCAGGATACCTGGAACGCCGCCTGGTAACTACTATTCGCCAGCCCTCGATATCTTTCAGCCACCACCTCCATCGAGTACACCTGCAACACCCCGTTCGACATATCCATCATCCCCTGGCGCAACGGATAGAGCAGCGCGGCCAGAGGCAGTATACCCGTCAATCCAACCATCAACAGCAGCGGAATACTGAGCAGCCGCGTCAGTGCAATCGTATGTACCCGGCCAATACGCGCCGCCAACCAGGGCGCCGCCAGCGTCGTCAGCGCCGTCAGCCCATTGGCCCCCCCATCAATCACCCCAAACAAAGCCGACGACGCCCTCAAATGTTGCACAAAGAAAATATTAAAATAAGGAATGAAAAGACCCGCCCCCAACCCGGTAAAAACATACACCACCATCAGAAAAAAGAACGGGCTGCGCAACAAAACCTTCACTCTCTCAACCGTCGTCATTGTAGGGGCGGGGGCGGCGACGGGTGGCGAGGGAACCCCTGCGGTCGCCCTCGTCCCCTCCCCCTCGCCCGGCATAGTCTCCCCTTCCGTAGGGGCGGGCGATGCGCGGATGAGGGGCGGGGGCGCTTGCGCCGCCCGCGTTTCCTCGCGCAACAGAAACAGGGGAATCAGACTCGGCGCGGCAATGAGACCCGCGAAAAGCAAAGACAATTGATAGGAGCGAGGATCAGACTGGCTCGCCAGAATAGGCGCGGCCCATGCTGGCAGAGGAGCCATCAACCAGCGCAGCGAACGAAACCAGATCGGCAACACACCGCCCAGCATCTCGCCTGCCACCAGTGTTATCAGCCCCAACGAAATATTCATGCTGAAGAGGGCTGTACGCTCTCGCGGGCTGCTATTGCGCGTTAAGAACGGAGCATTGATGACCAGGATAAAAGCAAACGCCACACCCTCCACAAAACCACTCACAAGCAGGGGCACCGGCTGGCGAAAGAGGAATTGCCCGATACCCGCCAGGGCGATTAGCAGATTCGACCCGATCAGGATACCCTTCCCGCTAAAACGATCAACACAGATACCGGCGGGGAAGATGGCAATACCCGCGCCAATTGTCACAGCAAACAACACAAAGCCCACAAAATCCGCCGCGTACCCCAGCGAGTACAGGTACAGATTATAGAGCACCAGCACGATACCGGCTGTCACCCCGCTCAGAGCATTGTTGACCAGGTAGAGCCGCGCATTGCGCTGGAAACTCCCCAGACGCCGCGCATACTCAAGCGCGAAACGCATTGCCAGTTGAACCGTCCCTTTTTGCAGCCACCCGCTCCCTCTTATTCCCATCGGTCATATCTTCCGGCCCGACTGGCAGAAGCGGTGCAGGCGCGGACGCTGCTGGCAATTGAGGCGTACCCGCGCTCTCTCGTAGCGATTGCTCGCTTACACCCATCGCAGCTTCCGGCAGCACATGCCGGTAGGGACTTTTCCTGGTCAATCCTGGCAGGAATAGGGCCTTGAGTACACCCTGCGCCTGAGCAGTGCGCGCGCGAAACTCGATCACTGCGCTCGCGACACGATCCGCGCCCTGGCCAACCTTCTTCTCTACCGACTGCAAGCCATGCTCAACACCCTCAATTTTTTGGGGAATGGCAACCGACTGGATAGAGTGGACGACCTTCACCAACCCATTCGCCCCTTCTCCCGTCGCCGCATCCGGATTTTTGAGAGCCGCGTTCACACTCTCAATAGTGGGACGCAGCTTCTTAATCAGCTCTGCCTTGTCTCTCACCCAGGCAACGGCAAACATAAAGATCACCGCGATAACCAGACCAATCAATATAGTGACGAGCAGATAGATCAACAGGATAATAGCAGCTACCTGCCCCAATTGCGACAGGACATCGCCCATGACAAACATCATTGCTACTCTCCTTCGGCGGCTGCTTTCATGAATTCCATTTGCTCTTTGCGCCGCTCTTCATAGCGATGGCGCGAACGACCTTTGCCCATAAAAACTCGCGCCACCTGGCCGCTCGCCACCACAATCGAAGCGGCTCGCACAGCAGGCGCAACGCCAAACGACGCCAGGCTAGCCGTACTCCTGATAGTCGAGGCCGTATTGCCCGCGCTCTTCGCGGTCGCTTTCACCTCGTCGAGCGTCTCTTCCATCGATCCCTTAACCGTGTTCATCGTCTCTTGCACCGTCCCCAGCAGCGGCTTCATCTCATCGCGCGCCACCGTTATCGTCCGAATAAGGGTAGCCAGCAGGTAGATAAGCGCGGCTGTAGAGACGATAGAAAGCGTCGCCAGGATAATCAGGAATATGTAGAGAACGTCGGTCAGTTTATCAAAGATACTGGCAAGCGCCAACCCCACAACCAGTATCACCAGCACAACGATCCCAATGATAATAATGTATCTTTTCGCGCGTTGCATAGCGTGCCTCCCTTACAAAATTTTTTGTATAGTAAATGCTACTTGATTATAGCGCACATCGCCCCACGATACCAGTAGCGGCCCCTCATCCTGGTTGCCAACATTTGCCCAATGCCCTTCTGAATGTAGCAAATTACGGGTGTCACTCGTTTACACGTATAGAGATATGAGATAGTTTTAGCGTATGCTACCTCTCTCTCGAAAAAACAAAGGAGTAATTATATGCATCTACTGGCATCCCTTCTTACACGCGCCATTACCGTCACTATCGGCGGCACCAGCTTTACCTTCGGCGCAAACGTCATCGTGTACCTGGTTGTCGCGGCTATTGTTGGTCTTCTCGCGGAAACCCTCGTAGGGTGGCGGCTCCCATTTGGCTTCGTCGGCGCAATCGTTGCCGCGCTGATTGGCATCTGGTTGATGACCAACATCATTAATATCACCGGCATCGGTGACATCTACATCCCAACAAGTCCACCCGTTCCACTGATTCGCGCCCTGATCGGCGCAGCCATCCTCGTCGCCCTCTGGCACCTGATTACCTACCCGGCCTATCGAGGCCGTCGTCGCTACTACAGGCACTAAGAACGCTAATCAGTTCGGAAGAGTGAAGTGAAGAGGAAGCAGCGCGCTGCTTCCTCTTCACTTCACTCTTCAGGAGGAACCCGGTGGGGATTTGTATGAAATAACCGGTTCAAAGACTTTGCGTATTCAGTACAATAGATAATAAGAGTATGTGTTATGGCAGTGGTAGGTGTTAGAAGGGGGTACGTGTGAAGAGTCAGAAAAGCGAAGAGGGTGCTATCGGCGGGCGCAATACAGCAACCTCCCTGAGCGAACAAGAAACGGTTGCGCCAATCGCCCTTATATCTGAGCCGCAGATGCCTCCTACCGGTCAATTCACGTTTTATGAACAGCAAGGACATGATTCCGCCCGCATGGTCGCCACGGGTGGGCTTGCCATCATTTTGGGGCAACTTGTCGCCTATTTTACCAACCGCGCGCATATCGACGATCTCGACGTACTCAGTTTTAGCTTGCACCACCTGTTTTGCCGCGTAGACTACCTCTACAATAGTGCATTACCCGCGCTGGCAAACTGGATGGCTACAACCCAGGGGCGACCTATGCAGACCGGTGCGCGCCAGCGCCAGCATATTTGGACGCAATTACAAACCATCAACCGCGCGCTTGATCGCATGGAACCGCTCTGCCACCTCCTGAGCGACTCCACCGAATGCATTCTTGAAAGCTTCGACCTCACCAGCGATATGATCCCACTACCTGACGACGAGAAGACACATGGGCAAGAAGAAGCGGGTAGTGAAAGAGCCTGGCTGCAAATCGTTGACCCGGAACGTTGGGAACAGGCATTCAGCTCGGTGACACAACACCTGCTCTCCTGGCAACAAAACCACAGCACAGTGCCCACCTTCTCATCACAGTTCGCGCGCCTGCTTCCTACCATCCCTGCGCTATCTGAACTGGACACCGCCTTCGCCACTATCCTTGATAACGCCGGTGCCATCTTCGGAGACATCCTGCCCGGCTTTCGCGCTATCCTCTCGTCCGATGAATCAATCGTAGCCGCCCTGCTCTATGACCTGATGCAGCAATCAGACCAGTTGCTTGTCAAGTTCGAGACCACTCTCGAACCCATAAACGCGCTTATTAAATACTACGCCATCGGACCCGAATTAAGCTAACAGTATCTTAACCACAATGTGCGTGTCTTAACGAAACTATAACCATAATGACGCGATGATCCCAACGTTCTGCCAGTAAGATGGATGGTACAACGAACTCTTACCTGTCTCGTGAATACCTCCTCCTAAGGAGCAGATGTATGGGCTATGAAGCAATCGTTCTTCCATCGAAGGAAGCTACCAGCGCGCACTATACCTGTGAAAGTATCGACACACTGCAACCGGTACAGGCAGCCTTTGAAGAGATACTGGCATCAGGAGTTGACCGGGTAGCCCTGGTCATCATCAAACTGAATTATGAGCAAGATGCCCGTTTAGCGCACGCGACGCAGAGCAGCGCGTACCTTTTGAGCATCCTGCGTCCCATGGTGCGCAAAACCGATTGCGTCTTCTTACATGATAACACGCTCTATTTTGTGCTACGCGGCTCAAACCAGCAGGGCGGTTCGATTGTGGAGACGCGCCTGTGGGAGGCGCTGCTGTGGCGCGTTCACAATATGACTGAGCGAGAATTTCTGCGCCCTGCCAGTATGACCATCGGGCATAGCGGCTATCAAGAGTCAAACGCGAATATTGCGGAGAGCATCGAAGCTGCCAATTTCGTCAGTAAGCGCTATAACTGGCAGGCGGAAAAACCCTCTCGCAAACCGCTGCGCCATCTCCAGGCCGCGCTCCAGGCGCCAGAGGAAGATACCGAACTTCCAGCCCTGGCTCGCAAGCTAGGTATTCCCTACCTGACCCTCTTGCCGCATAAACTGCCCGCCGGGGTGCAGCGTCTCGTCAATCCCTCGCTGGCACAGGAATTGCGCTGCTTCCCCATTGGCCGCGAACGCAACACCCTCACCGTCGCCATGCTCAATCCACAGGATAACGCGGCCCTGGACCGCCTGCATGAAGAGACCGGCCTGTTCATCTTCCCCGTGCTGGCACACCCGCAGGCGCTACAACTAGCGCTTGAACAATTAGTCTAAGCAAGATACAATAATCAGTAGCGACACCCCTTGCGGGTGTCTTTCACTGGTAGGTTTTTTAGGAAAGGGGCCAGCGAGCGGAGCTGTCATGCTGAGCGCAGCGAAGGATCTGCGTGCTGCCGACGAGAGATCCTTCGCTGCGCTCAGCATGACAGCCTCTGGTGATCGGCGCGTTTTAATAAACCTACCGGTGAAGGCTTGTGGGTGTCCCGTGGCATAGAACGAGAGCAAGAAAGGCAATGGCGTTTCATGAGAGTCTTAGTAACCGGTGGGGCAGGCTTCATCGGGTCACATATCGTTGATCAATGCATCGCGGCGGGTCACGAGGTCGCGATTGTAGATAATTTGTGGGAAGAGGGTGGCGGCAAAACACAGAACCTCAACGCCCAGGCCACATTCTATCGCGCAGATGTGACAGACGAAGCGACACTTTCGCATATATTCGACGAGGTGCGCCCCGAAATCGTCAGTCACCAGGCCGCGCAACACAGCGTCGCCATTTCAACCAAAAATCCCCGGCTTGATGCGCGTGTCAACGTACTTGGCCTGCTCAATATGCTGACTAACTGCACGCGCACCGGCACGCGCAAAATTGTTTTCGCCTCATCCGGCGCCACCTACGGCACCCCCGCCTATCTCCCCATCAACGAGGACACACCGCAACGCCCCGAGTCGCCCTACGGCATCACCAAGATGGTCGCAGAACACTACCTGCGCTACTGGCAGGAAGCCAACGGCCTGACCTACACCGCCCTGCGCTACGGCAACGTCTTTGGCCCGCGCCAGGACCCCAACGGAGAAGCAGGCGTCATCGCCATCTTCGCCAAACGCTTCCTGAATCACGACTCCGTGCGTATCGACTGGGACGGCGAACAGCAAAAAGACTACGTCTACGTAGAGGATGTCGCCCGCGCCAACCTGCTTGCCCTCGACAACGGAGACAACGAGATTTTCTGCATCGGCACCGGGCGCGGCGCGTCCGTCAACGAACTCTACCGCGTGCTGGAAAAGACCACCGGCTACTCGCCAGAAATCGTGCGCGCCCCCAGACGCCCCGGCGATATCTACCTGGCCTACTTCGACTCCAGCAAAGCCGCGCGCGTGCTCGGCTGGAAACCCCGGGAAACGCTGGAAGAAGGCATTAAGAACACAGTGGATTATTTCCGGCAATAAGATAGGGGCAAAAAAACCGGTACCTGAAACGGGTACCGGTTTTTTTGCCCCTATCTTATGAGTTCGTTCCCGCGAGAGCCAGCGTCTGCGCGTAGGTCCTGACAACTTCGCGCATGTGGCGCGTGATGACATGCGCCAGAATCATATGCGCATCTTCCTCTTGCTCGATATTCTGGCCGGGAGCTAGCACGCAGGCATCGACCATATCTTTCAGCTTGCCACCCTTTGCGCCCAGCAGGCCAATCGTGGCGGCGCGACTCTGCCGCGCCAGTTTCACAGCATTGATGACATTGGCAGAATTGCCGCTCGCGCTGATGCCAATTACCACATCGCCCGGCTCTATCATGTTAGCAAGTTGCTCCGCGAAGATATGCTCATAATGCGTATCGTTGCTCCAGGCCGTGATGAGGGGAACATGATCGGTCAGCGAAATAGCCTTCACGCGCGGCGCGCCCGCCATAATAGTATTCTTGGAAAGATCGAGCGCGAAATGCGAGGCCGTAGCTGCGCTGCCGCCATTGCCCATCACAAACACGCGGTGTCCATTATGATACCCTTCTTCAAGAATACCCAGCACCTTTGTAAGATCGAGAAGCGAGATAGCGCGCATCATCTGCTCAAGCTCGGCAAAGTAATTGATTATTGATTCCAATATGCTTTCTCCCCGTTTAGAATTTAGACCTCTAGCGCGTGCGCGTGTTCGGCGTATGGAGCAACCCACAGGTTGTTAAAACTGGCAACATTCAACAAAACCGTTGCCCCCGAATGATCAAAGTGGAAATTCATCCGTTTCAATCCGCGTTCCTCAAGCGCCCCGGTAACGGCATTCTGCTTCTCTTCGGGACAATAGAGCATCAAAAATCCGCCGCCGCCTGCTCCGGTAATCTTGCCCGCCGTTGCCCCGTACTGAAGAGCGAGACTGTAATACTCATCAATGATGCCCGTCGAGAGATTGGGAGCCAGGCGGCGCTTCTCCTGCCACGAATACGCGAGCAGCCGCGCAAATTCATCCAGGTCGCCTTTTTTCAGGCAAGCCTCCACATCAATTGCCACCTGTTTGATGTTATGCAACGCCTGCAACACCGGGCCATCGCGATCTTCGGTCGATTTTCGCTGGTGTTGGAGAATAGAAGTTGACTCACGCGAACTGCCCGTAAAAAACAGCATCAGGCGGCCCTCGAGCATCTGCTGCACCTCGCGGTCAATACGCAACGGCTCGACAGTAACGCCCTCACTGCTAAAGGTAATCTTATTCAGACCCCCAAACGCAGCCGCGTACTGATCTTGCTTGCCGATTGGCATACCCATTTTCGTAATCTCAATATACGATGCCAGTTCCGCCACCTGCTGTTTCGTCATGGGCTGCTCGGTCAAAGTGGAAAGGGCGCGGATCAGCGTCACCGCCGCCGCGCTGGATGATCCCAGCCCGGTGCCAGGTGGCACCTCGCTCGCCACAAACAGGTTAATACCCCGGCGAATGCCGAAGTGATGCAAGATAGCCTTGGGAAGAGCCAGGTCACCATTCCAGAACAAATCATTATACGGCGTATGACGAAACAAAGAGCGGTAATCAGCCGAAATCACTTGTAAATCATCCGACTCATCACTCGTAATTACCGTATAAAAATATTTATTAATGGCAGAGCTAATAACCACACCACCATATTTCGCATAATATGCCTCCAGATCCGTGCCACCACCACCAAAACTAATACGCATCGGCGCTCTTGCTATCAACATTATTTTTGTCTCTCTCCAGAAC
>DAHVFL010000121.1 GCA_027316975.1 Chloroflexota bacterium
CGCCAATATTCACAGCCTTGAGGTTGAAATGATACGCTGTCACCTTCTGGATAGCGGTCTGCGCTTTTGTGATGAGCTGGCGCGCGTCAGGCGTTTTCGGACCCGAACTACTTCCTTCACAAGCGGCTAAGAGCAGTAACAAGACAAGCAAGAAGCCATAGGCGCGTCGTCTGAACATAAAAGCGCTCCCCCTTCAAAGACTTATTCTTTCTGTATGAAAAACATTGTACCATACATTTGTGAAACAGGCTTTCTTGAGGTCCGTATAGATGATAGAGCTTAGCAAATAGGATGTACCAGATATTGAGAGATGCTGGCTGTCATCCTGAGCGCAGCGAAGGATCTCGGTGTGCGGCGAGCCAGATCCTTCGCTGCGCTCAGGATGACAGCCCGGGCCTCTCTCCAGTAGCGCCATGGGAGGTCTTCTTTCCAAACGCCTGAGGCTGCACGGCCAGGCAAGTTATGGATATATGGCCTGTACCTTTGTGCAGACTAGAACTGGCCTTTTGGCTAAAGCCTTCGTTGGCTCCCATATGCTATAGTGACAACAAAATACAGAGAATCCTGCGTATAAAAAGGGGAACAGAACATGACATCACAAACAACTCGTGCTGCTTTGATTACGGGGGCGTCGCGTGGGCTTGGGCTGGCGCTGGCTCGACGGCTGGCGACGGATGGGTGGCAGCTTATTATTGATGGGCGTGGGGCGGACGCGCTTGAGGCGGCTCGCGTGGAACTGGCGCGACATACAAAAGTTGTGGCTATCGCGGGGGATGTGACCCGCGCGGGACACCGGCAGGAACTGGCAAAGGCGGCGCAGGCGCTGGGCGGGTTGGATGCGCTGGTCAACAACGCCAGTTTGCTTGGGCCGAGTCCTCAGCCGTTGTTGCTGGAGTATCCACTTGAGACGCTGGAACAGGTCTATCGCACCAATGTGATTGCGCCGTTGGCGCTCATTCAGGCGTTGCAGCGCAGTTTGAAGCCGGGGGCGCGCATTCTCAATGTTACCAGCGACGCGGGAGTTGAGGGCTACCAGGGGTGGGGAGGGTATGGATCGAGCAAAGCGGCGCTGGAACAACTCTCGCATATCCTGGCGGCTGAAAATACAGCGTGGCGCGTCTACCGGGTTGATCCCGGCGATATGCGCACGCAGATGCACCAGGAAGCGTTTCCCGGCGAAGATATCAGTGATCGCCCACTGCCGGAGACGAGCGTGCCTGGACTGATCGAACTGCTGACTGGCGATCGACCGAGCGGGCGCTACATGGCCCGCTCGCTGCCATAAAGAAGGACCCTGAACTAGCGTGAAAACACTGCTTCTTTCGCAGAATATACAAAACTCGACGCTGCCCTTTGTTTTGCCGCCGGAACTGGAGGCGGGCGAGCCGCCGGAGGCGCGCGGGCTGGCGCGTGACGAAGTGCGCCTGATGGTTTCGTACAGGGCCGGTGATCGCGTTATACATACACGGTTTCGCAATCTGCCGGAGTACCTGGAAGCGGGGGATGTGCTGGTAATCAATACGAGCGGAACGATGAACGCGGCATTACGCGCCATGCGAGCCGATGGTTCTGCCTGTGAATTACATCTTTCGACCCACAGGTCTGATGATAGCTGGACGGTCGAGATACGCCTGCCCGGCGAGAAAGGCACCACGCCTTTGTATGATGCTCATGCAGGAGAAACGCTACAATTGCCGGGCGGGGCAACCGCGACGTTACACGCGCCTTATACCCGTAAGATGGACGCGCGTCTACCAGTTTCGGAAGCGATGTCCTTTAGCAGCAAGCAGGAAAAGGGGCATTACCGGCTGTGGCTGGCAAGGCTGCGCCTGCCCTGCGGCTGGCAAGATTACCTGGCGCGGTATGGCTTCCCTATTCGCTACTCCTATGTGCGGGAAAGCTGGCCCATCAGGTATTACCAGACAGTCTACGCGACCGAAACGGGCAGCGCGGAAATGCCCTCGGCTGGCCGCGCTTTTACACCCGAATTGATTACGCGGCTCGTCGCAAAAGGCGTAGTGATCGCGCCTCTGCTGTTGCATACGGGGGTTGCCAGCCTGGAAGAACACGAACCGCCCTACGAGGAGTTCTATCGCGTGCCCCTTGAAACCGCTCGCCTGGTCAATATGGCGCGCGAGAAGGGGAAACGGGTCATAGCGGTCGGCACAACGGTAGTGCGCGCGCTGGAAAGCGTAACCGGCAGGGCGGGAGTAACGTACTCCGGCGAGGGCTGGACGGAGCTGATGGTGACGCCACAACGCGGGATGCGAGCCGTCAATGCCATGCTCACGGGGCTGCACGAACCACGCGCCACGCATATCGCCATGCTTGAAGCGTTGTGCGGTATGGAACACCTGAAAGTCACGTATCAAGAAGCGCTGCGCGAGCGTTACCTGTGGCACGAGTTCGGCGATTTGCATTTGATTGTGCCGTGATAGAAAAGTATATATATGCAAAGACACGCCAGGTCCGGGCAAGCCCGGCCCTGGCGTGTCTTTGCATATATCATGGAAGTGTTTCGGGTAAATCGAAATCGATGGAGCTTTCGCACAGGCGGTCGAGTTCTGCTACTACGGCGACGTGGGCCGGGTGCGGGTGATGAGCATGGAAGTGCGCTTCGTCTATAAAGCGCATATCTCAGAACCGCTCATCGCCTCTCCTGCTCCACATGCCACAGGTAAAACGGGCCGCATCCTGGACCATGTAATACCTCCCAGTGTTCTTCGTCGCGGCGGCCATGATTATAAAACGTAATGCGCACCCTGCACGTATTCTTAGTGCGCAGGCATAAATCTGCTGCCTGTCGCGTTATTCTAGTATGTAAGATAGATGTAATGGAGTACGCATATGCCATTCAAACGATAGAAAGGATGGCTGCATTCATGTTGCAGAGACAAAACCCGAAAATGCCTCATTTTTCATTGAGGCGGCTCCTGTTTGGTGGCCTGGGTGGTGGAGTCGGGCTGGTGGCTGCCATTTTCGCGGTGTCATTGTATATTGTTGAAACGATTATACGGCCTCAGAAACGCACTTTTCTTGATGCATATAAGTTTAGCCCTTATGAATTAGATTTGCCAGCCGAAGAGATTTTGTTCTCCTCGACGGACGGCAAACACAAAGTGAGTGGATGGTATATTCCCAGTCCTGGCGCGACGACGACGGTGATTGTCTCTCCTGGCTATCGTACCCTTAAAGCAGATGTGTTGGGTATCGCGACGTTTGTATGGCGAGCCGGACATAATGTGCTGGCCTTCGAGTATCACGGGCATGGCATGGATGTGGGTACGTCAATCACGCTTGGTTACAGCGAGATTAACGATTTTCTGGGAGCGGTGGCTTATGCAAAGGAACGCTCGCCTGAGACGCGGCTGGGTGTAATAGCGTATTCGATGGGCGCGGCAGTCGCCATCATGGGAACGGCTCGCACCAATCACGTCGAAGCGCTGGTAGCAGACAGCGCCTTCGCAACGCACACAGGCGTGGTTGATTTTCACTTTCGCCGCGTGTTCCACCTGCCTTCGACTATGGTGGCATGGATGGCCGATAATCTCCTAAGTTTGCGCGCGGGCTATCGTTTTCACCAGGTGGAACCGCTGCGCGATATCGCTAAAATCACGCCCCGTCCTATCCTGAGCATTCAGGGCGGCAAAGATTCAATCGTTGATCCGCGTGATGCGTCCTTGCTCTTCGCGGCAGCGCAGGAACCAAAGGAAATCTGGCTGTTGCCCAATGCCGATCACTGTGGATCGTACTTTGAGGACCGCGTGGCATATGTGAACAAAATCGTCAATTTCTTCGACCTGCATCTAAAAAATATGCCACAGTTGCGTTTGATGGATACAACACCAGCAGGCGAGAACGAGAACGAACCGGAGAGAACGCCGGGACAAGATGGATGGCAGGCAGCGTCGTAACCGTATATGATAGGCGGGAGCTTGCCCGGAAGCGTTCATGTCTCATCAAGGACGAGGAAGCCTGTCATCCTGAGCGCAGCGAAGGATCTCGTCACGGGCGAATCAGCTCCTTCGCTGCGCTCAGAGCCTGCCCTGAACGCAGTGAAGGCATGACACTCGGATCTCCATCCTTGCGGGGGAAAGATACGGTAGATTGTAGAGACGCGATAAATCGCGTCCGCTCACGCCGACACTCGCCAACGCGGACGCGATTTATCCCGTCCGCTCACGCCGACACTCGCCAACGCGGACGCGATAAATCGCGTCCCTACAATTCCCTGCAAGGACGGAGAGCCTGACACTCGACACCAAGCCGGGATTGCCTTTCACTGGTAGGTTTTTTACAACAGGCAGTCGCCAGAGGTGTCATCCCTTCACTGCGTTCAGGGGGCAGGCTCTGAGCGCAGTGAAGGGATGACACTTCCCAGCTAGCCGGTTTTTGTCTGAAAAACCTACCAGTGAAAGGCCAAGATTGCCCCCGCCCCGGCTCAGCCGGCGGGATAATCGAGCGTTATTACCATGCCATCGCGGGCGGCGCGAGTGTTTGCAAAGACACTTCGCGCCGCTTTTTCTGCATAAGATAGATCGTAGATTTTGGGGCTGAAGTGCGTGAGGATGAGGCTATGCGCGCCAGCCGCCACCGCGATACCGGCGGATTCTGCCGCCAGCATGTGCGCATTGGCTTTCGCCAGGGGCAGGTCGGCAGGATCGTCGTACATACTTTCGCAGATGAGCAGGTCAACATCGTTCGCAAATTCGGCAAGTTGGCGCGTGGGGCGCGTGTCAGTGATAAAGGCAAAGGAGATACCACGCCGGGGCGGACCAAGCACGCTGTCGGGTGTGAAGGTTTGCCCGTTGAATTCGACGCTCTGTCCGTGTTGCAGGCGCGACCAGAATTGCACGGGTAGGCCTGACGCCTTTGCTTGCTCAGGCAAAAACTCGCGGTTGCGTGGCAGCTCGATGCGATAGGCCAGGCAGGGGACGCCGTGCGCGGCTGATACGCAGGAAGCGCGCAAATTGCCGGGCAGCGCGAATTGCTCGCCGCTGCGCAATTCGTGCATGTGGACGGGGAATGGGAGGTCGGGCGCGACGCGCCGCAGACCTTCGATGATATAGCTCATGCCGCGCGGCCCGTAGATATGCAGTGGTTCAGTGCGTCCAGCGTGCGCGACCATGAAGAGCACGCCGGGCAAGCCCAGTACGTGATCGGCATGCATGTGCGTGAAGCAAATGGCTCCCAACTGGCGAAAACCCCAGCCCAGCGCTTTCCAGGGAACCTGCGTTCCCTCGCCACAATCCAGCAGTATCAGCGATGAGCCGCTGCGCACCAGCGCGCACGACAACCAGCGTCCCGGCATGGGCATCATGCCGCACGTTCCCAACATACAAATATCAATCACGACAATCGGTTCCTTACCTACATGTTATTCTGGTATGCCCAGGCCAGGGCGACGATAAGCGCGGAAAGCGCCAGTACCGTGCTCAAGGCGATACTGATGATATAAAATGGGATATCCCCCAGCAACAGAAATACGGCGAAGATTATCCAGAATGCTGCGAAGATGGCTATAAGATATTTCCAGGTCTGTCTGCGCTGCATTGAG
This sequence comes from Chloroflexota bacterium, assembly GCA_027316975.1. Classification (GTDB taxonomy): domain Bacteria; phylum Chloroflexota; class Ktedonobacteria; order Ktedonobacterales; family Ktedonobacteraceae; genus CF-113. Next base: position 5,558 of record DAHVFL010000121.1, read on the forward strand.
TATGCTCCAGTGCGATAGTCATCTATATGGGGATATCATACCATAATGCAGGAGCAATGCTCCTTGTGAGCGTCGCCTGATATGGTATCCTATGACGTAGAGCAGCGATGCTATTTGATGAAGACTACCTGCCTGAATGGGCGCGAATGCAGACCTGGGAGAGATACGCATGAGAAGAACCATTTTTACTGAAGAACATATGTTGTTTCGTGATGCGTTTCGACATTTTGTTGAAATGGAGATGGTACCGTATAACGAACAGTGGGAGAAGGACGGCGAAGTTTCACGCGAGTTGTGGTTGAAGGCGGGACAGCAGGGCTTTCTGGGTATGAGCGTGCCGGAAGAATACGGCGGCGCGGGAGTAGAGGATTTCCAATATAGCGCGATTATCGCCGAAGAAACTGTGCGCGCGGGGGTAGCCAGCGCGGGACAGGGGATGGGTCTGCATAATGACATTACATTGCCATATTTTATGGCGTATGCGAACGAAGAGCAGAAGCGGCGCTGGCTGCCAGGCATGTGCGCCGGCGAGTTGATTACGGCCATCGCCATGACGGAGCCAAACACGGGAAGCGACCTGGCGGCCGTGCGCTCAACGGCGATGCGCCAGGGCGATCATTACCTGCTCAACGGGCAGAAGACGTTTATTACCAATGGCATCTTGAGCGATGTGGTGATCGTGGTGGCGAAGACGAATTTAGAGATGCGACACAAAGGCATCAGTTTGCTGGTTGTGGAACGCGGCATGGAGGGGTTCAAGCGCGGTCGCAAGCTCGAAAAGATGGGACAGAAGGCGCAAGATACGGCGGAGTTGTATTTTGAGGATGTGAAAGTGCCGGTCGCCAATGTACTCGGCGAGGAGGGACGCGGCTTTTACTACCTGATGCGCCAGCTCGCGCAAGAACGGTTGAGCGTAGCAGTGCTGGCGGTGGCGGCCTGCGAAACGGCGCTGGCGATCACGCTCGAGTATTGCAAAGAGCGCACGGCGTTTGGTCAGCCAATTGGCAGTTTCCAGAACTCGCGCTTCAAACTGGCCGAGATGAAAACGGAGACGGAGATTGCGCGCGTGTATGTTGATCGCTGCATCGAGGAGTTAAATGCAGGAGAACTCTCGCCAGAGAGCGCCGCAATGGCGAAATGGTGGACTTCTGAACTGCAAAAGAGGGTGGTCGATGCATGCGTGCAGTTGCACGGTGGCTATGGCTACATGCTGGAGTACCCCATCGCCCGCATGTACCTGGACGCGCGCGTGCAGAGCATTTATGCCGGCACGAATGAAATTATGAAGGAGATCATTGGCCGCTCGATGGGCGTCTGAGAAACAAAGCTATGGCATTAACTCTGGTAGATCGCTTTCAGCCGCGCCTGCGAGCGAAGCAACAGGCAGCTATCGATGCCGGGCATATACGCATAGTGGAAGAGTTGGCTCTGCTGGAAAAGGAACAACTCTTGCCACTGGCCCGTCTGAGCCTGCAATTGCTGCTGGTCGGCGCGCTCTTTTTTGGCCTGCTGAACTACGGCGCGTTCGCGCTGCGGTACCATACCTTCAATCCGGGCATCACAGGCAGCGGTTTGCTACTGTGGCTGGTTCTCAGCGTGGCGGGCTATTGTCTGATGCTGCCATTGCACGAGGCGCTGCACGGCGCGGCGTTTTTGTTGTGGGGCGGCACACCGTACTTCGGCGCGAAGCTCCCTTACGCGCTGTATTGCGGTGCGAAGAACCAGCTTTTCCGGCGCAACCAGTACCTGGTGGTCGGGCTGGCGCCGCTGGTGGTCATCACGCTGGCCGGTATCGTAGTGACGCTTGCCTGGCCCGTTGTAGCCGCGTTTACGCTGGCTGTGACGGCGGGCAATGTTTCCGGCGCGGCTGGCGATGTCTGGTCGGTGGCGAGAATGCTGCGTCTTCCCGCCACGACGCTGGTGGAAGATACAGAATCGGGATACAGGGTATGGGAGGTGAATATATGAAGTATGCCTGTACTCGAATTGTCCATATTGTTGGAATTAAGTTCAAAATGCCTGCTTGAAATGTCTATACACTAATCACTTGAAGTTATTTTTCTATCAATAAAAGTGACGATAAATACATTGACAACTATTCTAAATGCTGATAAACTTCGCTTCATAAAATATAGGTAGTCTTAGAAAGCCCACAAACGCCATGCATTTGCCGCATAAATCTCCATCCAATAACTTTCCATCGCTTGTAAAACAAAAATGGCAAAAGAGCAAATTTTTCCGGTATAGTATTAACTTCATTATGACAATTGGTGGGACTGAAATTTTAGCTACAGTGGTATTTCTTTCGCCACAACGGGCCTCTATATTCCCAACCCTTGTGTTCGCTTTAATTCCGGCAATGTTCTTGTGGTGGGCAATAACCATTTTTCAGAATTATGACGATAAAGCCGAATCTTATTCACAAAATAACACAAAATATAAAGAGGAACTTGATATCTTAATCCAGGTAAACCATAAGTTGCACAGCGAAATTGAGGAACAAGCTACGCAGTTTACAAATTTAATTCAAGAAACTGCAAGAACGCTAGAATTTTACCCTCCTTTTCGGAAGCTATTAGAGAAAGAACCCGGTCAAAAAAAGCTGATAGGGCATTTCACAACTAAATCCGTTCGTGATGCTCTGTGTATTTGGAATATTTCGCGAAACGATTTTTTAGAGTTGGCCCAGGAAGGCATCCGGGATTGTAAAAAATGCCAGCTTATTCATTATGGATCACTCAAAGAATTACAGCAGCATCCGTACTTAAATGAACTTCAAGAAAAGCAATCTATACGTATAGTCATACTTCCAGAAGAACATAAAGATGAGATTACAGATGATGAGAAAAAATCTGAATTCTTAAAAAAAATTGGGAGAACTCCGTCATATGCAATAGGTGAGGAAAGATTTTTCGAGATAGCTGAGCTTACAGATACAAAAAAGAGGATTAAATTAGATGATTGCGCTATTCTCGATGAGCAGCTATTACTTCTCTGGCAGCATGACAGGAGATTTGCGACTCTCTGTTTTAGAGGCGAGAAAGTTTTCGAGGGAATCCTCAGAGCTTTTCAAGATTTAGAACAACAACTGAAAGGCTATCCTAATCCCGACACAAGGTATCAATTTCAGCCAATCGACGGACTGACGAATAAAACAAGCTTAGTCGAATAGAGCAGCAAGACAGCCTGGAAGTCACACCATTTTCGAATATTGAGAAAGAATTCGTCGAACCTGGCGGTGTCCTTAGTCTGGCATTCTAAAAATAGCAAATACGATGAGCGAGGAATGTCGGTCTACCCCTGAGCATAGACATCATCGCCTTCGAGCATGGGATGAATATGATATTCGATCTGGTAGTTTTTGAGCAATTGCAACGCTCGCTCAGAAACGGCCTCCCTGGGAACGTCGAGTACCTTGACGATGGGGCCACGTTCGTGAAGATCAGGGATGGCGGCTTTTAAATCTTCTAAATGGTCCAGGTCTTGCTGGTAAAGACGTATTTCCAGTTCGAGCTTCTCTTTATGAGCGTGCGCCTGGAATGCGTCCTTACGAGCAGAAAGCCACTGCCATAAAGCGTAGGCTTCATCGGAAGCCAGGTGAATCTGTAGCTGGTTGTCAGTGATAGTCATGCCACCGTCGCTGCGGTCTTCAAATGTTTTCATGCTCTTCCTTGCTCTCTGCTTCTGCTCTGCACAGGCATTATTTCTTATTGTAAAGAGTACCCAAAAAGCACGAGAAATGCAACGTATGGACGGTCTCAATCAGGTCATTTTCACGCATGTGTATGCTATGATACAGGCAACGAATACATTTCAATGGAGTACGTAAAAAAGGATGCCTGAACTACCCGAAGTAGAATACACCGCCCGCCAACTACGAACCGCCATAGTGGGCGCGACGATACGAGACGCGCAGGTCTTCTGGGAGCGCACTATTGGCCATCCTGACGTGTCCGATTTCCTGGCCGAGATCATGGAACGCAGCGTCCTGGGAGTGCGGCGGCGCGGGAAATACCTCGTACTCGATCTGAGTGGTGAACTGATCTTGACCATTCATCGCCGTATGACGGGGAACCTTTTGCTTTTGCCGCCGGGGTGGGAGATTGATACCAGCTTGCGAGAGCGCGATGCCGCGGCGTGGAATACAAGAGGACCCGCATTCTATTCTGCTGACGAATCCGATGGAGTTGACCCGGTTGAATTGCGGTATTGCCGGGTGTGTTTCAATCTGCTTGATGGGCGGACGTTGTTGTATACGGACCCGCGCAAGTTTGGGCGTATCGAGTTGTGGCCACGCGAGCGTGAGCGGGAAGCATTGGCGGGCATGGGCGTGGAACCGCTGGGAGATGAGTTTACGGTTGAAGCGTTGGCGCGCAGTCTGGCCGGGCGTAAAGGCGCGATTAAGCAGGTATTGCTGGATCAGGCGGTTATCGCGGGGCTGGGCAATATCTACGCGGACGAGGCGTTATATTATGCGTGTATTCACCCGTTGCGCCCGGCCCGCTCGCTTTCGGCGGATGAGGTTCGACTGCTGCGCGAGGGGGTTGTTGCGGCGCTGACGCTGGGCATAGAGCATGGCGGGACATCGTTCAGCGAGTATCGTGATTTATGGGGCGAGGGGGGTGACAATTATAATCATGTGCGCGTCTACCAGCAGAACGGCAAGCCATGCGCGCGCTGCGGTATGCTTATCGAGCGTATAGTGGTCGGGCAGCGCGGCACGCATTTTTGCCCGGCCTGCCAGAAGCTTACCTGGGAGTGAAAAAAGCCTGCGAGCAGCGCAGCGTGCCGCCGGGGAAGTTGGTAAAAGTTACATCGACGGTGGCCGGGATTTTGGCCGGCTGCCGCCCTTGCAGCGACAGGGTGAACGATACATAGCCGCCGTTATCACTGGTGGGACGCTGATCAAACCCCTGGTCGTAGCCCTGGAAATGGACGACGGCGCTGGCCGTCGCGCCGCTCACTGGCGCGATATTCCTGGTGAGGCGAGCGTAAATGGTGATAGTGTCGTTGGGACCGGGGGCATTGTTGGATGCCCAGGCGCCGCACCGGTACGCTGGCACGGTCGGAATGGGCGAGAGTTGCGACTGAAATTTCGGGCTGACGGTAACGGTCTGCTGCGGTAAAGACTGATCGACTGTAGGGCCGCCGCAGGATATCAAAAGTAGTATGAACGGTAGCGTTATGGCAAGTAGTAAAGCGTGTTTCTTCTTCATCAGGCATTCATCTATGAGCGCGATGCTATAAGTACATCAAATTTGTTAGAGCAAACGAACATAATTTGGAACAACAGGTACATTATATCATAGACGTGTGCTTTTACCAGGGTTGAGATAAGCCCCAGCAGGGCTTTTTGGTTTACCCGAAATACGCTTATTGCATGTTGGACTCCAGGTGTGAAGCATCTCCAATGAAAGATGAAAA